>DASUKQ010000112.1:0-2532 GCA_036278635.1 Rhodanobacteraceae bacterium | reverse complement strand
AACCGGCCCTTGACCATGACTGAAGGCACGGTCGGCAGTACCCGCTTGACAGGTCGACTTTTGGTGTTATAGTTAACTACAACACTACTCAACACGGTCACCCAAGGAGACCGCCATGAACATCGTCAAGCCGTTGACCTTTGCCGCCTCATTGTTGATCGCCACTGTCGGCGTTGCCGGCATCCGCGCCTACGCGAATGCCTCGGCCCAGCGGGTGGTGCCCGCCGCGGTCGGGGCATCGACGCTGCCGATCCGCACGCTCCCTACCATCGAGGTACGTCCGACCGCTGCCGATTACGAGCGCGCGTTCGGCCCCTCCGCCCACACGGTCGGATCGAAAGGGCTGGATAGCGCTTCACTGGAGGGCACCGGGATCGACATGCCCTACTATTCGTTCGCCAAGTCCGCCGTAGGCGTCCGCTGAGCGCCAAGGCGCGCGTCCAGGATGATGCGCGACCCGCGCCGTTCACTCCCGCCACCGGCGAGGACATGTAAATGACGATCACCTGGAACGACAATGTGCCGATCTACCGCCAACTGCGCGAACGCGTGGTGGCGATGATCCTGGACGGCGCGCTCGACGAGGGCGACCCCCTGCCCTCGGTGCGCCAGGTCGCGGCCGAATACCAGATCAATCCGCTCACCGTCTCCAAGGCCTACCAGGAGCTGGTGGATGAGCAACTGGTGGAAAAGCGCCGCGGCCTGGGGATGTTCGTCATGCCTGGCGCGCGCGACCTGCTGCTGAAATCCGAACGCGAGCGATTCCTGCGCGAGGAGTGGCCGCCGCTGCATGCGCGCATCAAGCGCATGGGGCTCGATCTCGAAAAACTGATGGCACAAGCCGACAAGAGGAAATCCTGATGAGCGCGACCAGCCATGCCGTGCCCGAACACGACGACGCCGAAGCCCGCGCCGCAGCGGGCGCCACGGTGATCCACGCCGCCGGCTTGGGCAAACGCTACGGCAAGACCGTGGCGCTCGACGATACCCGCTTCGACGTGCACGCCGGCCGCATCGTCGGTCTGATCGGCCCCAACGGCGCGGGCAAGACCACCGCGCTGAAGGCGATCCTGGGCCTTACCGATTTCGAAGGCGACCTTTCGGTGCTCGGGCTTGATCCGCGCAAGGAGCGTCCGGCACTGATGCAGCAGGTCTGCTTCATCGCCGACGTCGCCACGCTGCCACGCTGGATCACGGTGAACCAGGCGATCGACTTTGTCGCCGGCATCCATCCGCGTTTCGACCGCAGCCGCTGCGAGCGTTTCCTCAAGCGCACCAAGCTGCAACCGGACCAGCGCGTACGGCAAATGTCCAAGGGCATGATCGTGCAGTTGCACCTGGCCATCGTGATGGCGATCGATGCCCGCCTGCTGGTGCTGGACGAGCCCACGCTCGGCCTGGACATCCTCTACCGCAAGCAGTTCTACCAGAGCCTGCTGGAAGACTACTTCGACGAGAACAAGACCATCTTCATCACCACCCACCAGGTCGAGGAGGTCGAGCACATCCTCACCGACCTGATGTTCATCCGCGACGGCAAGATCGTGCTCGACACACCGATGGATGCGCTCGGCGAGCGCTTCGCCGAGGTGCTGGTCAGCGCCGAGAACGCCGAAGCCGCACGCGCGCTGCATCCGCTGGACGAACGCCAGGTATTCGGCAAGAGCATCTTCCTGTTCGACGGCGTCGCGCCGGCACAGCTCGCCCAACTCGGCGAAGTGCGGCGGCCGTCGGTCGCCGACCTGTTCGTCGCCACCATGAAGGGAACCTACGCATGAACTCCATGACGACATTCGGCTGGCTGGTCAAGCGCGAATACTGGGAGTCGCGGCGCGGCTTCCTGTGGGCGCCGTTCTGGGCCGCGGCAGCGATCATCATCATCACCATCCTCGGCATCATCGCCGGTGAGGTAATGCGGATGCGCAGCGGGTTCGGCAGCAACAACATGGGGATCGGCCTCGGCAGCATCCTTCGCAGCGCCGACGCGCAGGACATGGCACAGCTGGTCAAGGCGCTGGACACGACCCTGTTGCTGTTCGGCTTCGTCACGGCGGTCGTGCTGTCGTTCGTGATCTTCTTCTACCTGCTCGGCGCGCTCTACGATGACCGTCGCGATCGCAGCATCCTGTTCTGGAAGTCGCTGCCGCTGTCGGATACCTCGACGGTGTTGTCGAAGGTGGTTGCCGGGATCCTGGTTGCGCCGCTGATCGCAGTCGGCGTAGTGCTGGCCGCTTACATCGTGGCGCAGGTGATCATCAGCCTCTGGCTGCTCGCCCATGGCGTCAATCCACTCGGCTTGATCTGGGCGCACATCGATCCGTATTCGGTCTGGCTCCATTTATTGGTGATGATCGGCGTCAATGCGGTATGGGCGTTGCCGACGGTGGGCTGGCTGCTGTTCTGGTCGGCGGCCGTGCGCAGCAAACCGTTCCTGTGGGCGATCATTGTCCCGATCGTGGCCGGCGTGCTGAACATCTGGGTGGGTCTGCTCGGACTGCCGCACATCGGCCAGGATTTCTACTGGGGCCAGAT
>DASUKQ010000111.1:0-3240 GCA_036278635.1 Rhodanobacteraceae bacterium | reverse complement strand
TGTGCAAGATGGCCGACCGGGGGCAGATCACAGGCGCGCTGCTGGACGGACCGCTCGCGTTCGACCTTGCCATTTCGCGCGCTGCAGCCGAGGCCAAGGCCATCCGTTCGGCGGTCGCAGGCGACGCCGACATCCTGGTGGTGCCGGACCTGATGACGGGCAACATGCTCGCCAAGCAACTCATCTACCTCGCCGGCGCCAGCACGGCCGGCATCGTGCTGGGCGCCCGCGTGCCGATCGCGTTGACCAGCCGCTCGGACGGCGTGTTCGCGCGCCTTGTCTCCTGCGCCCTGGCGAGATTGCTGGTGCATGACCTCAACAAGGTGCCGTCGTGAACCGCGCCATCCTCGCACTCAATATCGGCTCGTCCAGCCTCAAGTTCGCGTTGTACCGAGCGCAGCCATTGAACCTGATCGAACGCGGCGCGGTCACCGGCCTGGGCGCGGCGGCCGAGGCGGAGTTCGTTGCGAGATCCGAAAGAGGCCAGCAGCGCGTCGAGTCGCTGCCGCCGGGAATCGACGACGAAGGCGCGGTACGCTGGTTGCTCGCGAACCTGTGCAAACGTTTTCCGGACACGCAGCTCGCAGCAATCGGGCACCGCGTCGCGCATGGAGGAATGTGCTACGACGGGGCGGTGTTCGTCAATGAAGGGGTATTGGGCGAACTCGAATCGCTGGTGCCGCTCGCACCGGAACATCAACCGCCGGCGCTCGCCGCGATCCGTGTCGCCGCGGCGCTGCATGCGGACGTACCGCAGATTGCCTGCTTCGACACGACGTTTCACCGCCGGATGCCCTGGTACTCCAGGCGTTTCGCGCTGCCGCGCGCCATGCAACATGATGGCATCGTCCGTTTCGGCTTCCACGGACTCTCCTACGAATACATCGCCAGCGTGTTGCCGGTGGTCGCGGGCGCGCGGGCAACCGGACGCGTGATCGTCGCGCACCTGGGGCACGGCGCCAGCCTGTGCGCAATGCGCAACTTGCAAAGCATGGCCACGACGATGGGCTTCACCCCGCTCGATGGCCTGATGATGGGCACGCGTTGCGGCGCCATCGATCCCGGCGTCGTGCTGCATCTTCTGAAATCGCGCCGCATGGACGTGGACGAGGTATACGACCTGCTCGCCCACAAATCCGGGCTCAGGGGGGTCTCCGGGATCAGCAGCGATGTTCGCGAACTGGAAGCCAGCAACGACCCGCACGCGCAGGAAGCGCTCGAACTCTTCGCCCATCACGCGGCAACCGGCATCGCCGCGCAGTGTGCGGCGATCGGCGGGCTGGACGTGCTGGTATTCACGGCCGGGATCGGCGAGCACGCCGCCGAACTACGCGCCCGCACCTGCACCCGGCTGGGTTGGCTCGGCATCGCGCTCGACACGCACGCGAACGCCGGCGATGCCCGGCGGATCAGCGAGCGCGGTTCGATGGTGGATGTCTACGTCATCCGCACCAACGAGGAACTCGTGATTGCCCGCGCGGCGACGCGGTTGCTGGGCTGCGGGTCGGAGTGCGCACCGAAGGATCCGGTTGACATTGATCACATGTGCACGACGAAGACGAAGCATGCTGCAGACGTGTCCCTGCGAGGCGAAGTGCCATGAACAGGATCCTCGATACGAGGTTGGAACCAAAGCAGCCGAACACGCCACCGCCCGCGGACGAGCCGGTCGTGGCGTTGGGTGCGCCGGGCGACCTGCCACGGTGGATCAACACGTTGCAAGACGGCAGCCAGGTGCTCGTACGCGCGCTGCAAAAGGACGACGTCGAGCTGGAACGTTCGTTCATCCGGCGACTCGGTCCCGAGTCGCGCCGCCTGCGCTTCCTGGGACAAATCCGCGAGCCCTCGGAGGAACTGCTTCGAAAACTCGTGGACCTCGATTACAAGCGCGACCTCGCGTTCATTGCCCTGGTCGACCGGGACGGCGAAAAGCGCGCAGTCGGCGTCAGCCGCTACAGCCTGACTCCCGATGGAGTGTCCTGCGAGTGCGCGGTCACGGTGGCGGACGACTGGCAGAACAGGGGGCTCGGCACCGCGCTGATGAGGCACCTGATCACCATCGCACGGCAGCGCGGCATCCGTTCGATGGTTTCGGTAGACGCCGCGGAAAACTGGCGCATGCGTGAACTCGCGGGAGACCTCGGATTCTCGCGCGAGCCGGACCCCATCGACAGCACCCAGGTGATACACCGGCTTGACCTGTGACGCAGTGCAAGGCACGGCTACCGGGCATCGGATCGCCAAGGCGAACCGCACACGCCTCCAGCCGGGCTCGATCGCGAACCGTTTGAGGTCCGCGCAAGCAAACGCCGGTGCAAGGCACGTCGTGGGCATACCGCCCACCCTTCGGAGACAAGCAACATGAAAACCCTCGTTACACTCGCACTGACCGGCACGGCCGCAATGTTTTCCCTGAGTGCCATGGCCGCGCCGGTATGTACCAAAGCGCCGCAAAGCCAATGGATGCCCCAGCAGGCACTGAAGGATCGCCTTGCGAAGCAGGGCTACACCATCGATCGGTTCCTGGTGTCGGGCACCTGCTACGAAATCTACGGCAAGGACAAGGCCGGCAAGCTCGTCGAGATCTATTTCGATCCCACCGACGGCCACATCGTCAAGCAACGCAGCAAGTAGTGGCGACGGCGGTGACCGCCAACCCCCGCTTCGCGGTCGGCAGGGACGCCGACCGCGCCCGACCCACGGTGAAGGTTTGGGACCCGTTGGTGCGCCTGATCCACTGGTCGCTGGCGGCGTGCATCTTCGGCGCCTACCTGGTCGAGGAAGGCGACACTGCGCACCGCGTGCTCGGCTACATCGCGCTCGGACTGGTTGCGGTGCGGGTGGTGTGGGGATTCGTCGGTACCCGGCACGCGCGATTTCGCGATTGGGTGCGTGGACCGCGGACGGTCCGCGCGTATTTGCGCGAGCGCCTTGCAGGCACGTCGCGGCGCAGACTCGGGCACAACCCCGCCGCTGCGGTCATGATGCTGTTGCTGCTGGCCGGGGTCGTCGCGGTCGGGATCACCGGGTGGATGCTCACGCTGGATGCATTCTGGGGCGCCGAGTGGCTGGAGAACCTGCACGGGGTACTCGCATGGAGCCTGCTCGCCGTCATCGGGCTGCACGTGTTGGCGGCGCTGTTCGAAAGCTGGCATTACCGCGAAAACCTGATCGCGGCGATGATCCACGGCCGCAAGCGCGCGCCGGACGAGGACGAACCGCCGACCTGAGGCCGGCAGG
>DASUKQ010000110.1:0-9462 GCA_036278635.1 Rhodanobacteraceae bacterium | reverse complement strand
CATGCACGACACGCGCTGCAGGTCCAGGCCGAACCCCGGGCCGACGCGGCCGTCACCCGTACGCCCGGCGTGGTACTGGCGATCCTCGCCGCCGATTGCCTGCCGGTTCTGTTGTGCGCCAGTGACGCTACGGAAATCGCTACTGCGCACGCCGGCTGGCGCGGGCTGTCGGCGGGCGTGCTGGAAGCGACCCTTGCGGCCATGCAAACGCCGCGCCCCGACATCCTTGCGTGGCTCGGCCCCGCGATCGGCGCGCCGTCCTACGAGGTCGGCGACGAAGTGCGCGCCGCGTTCCTTGCGCATGGCTCCGCAACGGCGTCGGCATTCACCGCCACGCGCGCGGGTCATTGGCTGTGCGACTTGTATGCGCTTGCCCGGCAACGCCTGCGCGGCGCGGGCGTCACCCGCGTTTTCGGTGGCGGTTTCGACACCCTTGCCGATCCGCGCTTCCACTCGTATCGCCGAGATGGCGCGCGCAGCGGGCGGATGGCCAGTCTGGTGTGGATATTGCCGGCGACGGACTGAAGGTGTTCAATGGTGTTCGCGTCCATCGGCTGATGGGCGCCGCTTGCATGGCAAGACGATCAAGTGGACTCCAGCGCCGCCAGGAAGTCGCGTCGCCAGGCCGCGATGTCGTGGACCGAGACGTGTTCGAACATCGCGTGCCATCGCTCGCGCCGTTCCTCCTGCGGCATGGTCAGTCCGCGCTCGATGCCCTCGACCAGGCCTTCGGGGTCGTAGGGATTCACCAGGATGGCTTGCGGCAATTCCCGCGCGGCGCCGGCGAAGCGCGACAACACCAGCGCGCCGGGATCGTCAGGCGGCTGCGCGGCGATGAATTCCTTGGCAACCAGATTCATGCCGTCGCGCAACGGCGTCACCAGCGCCAGTTGCGCGATCCGGTAGAAACCCGCGAGCGTCGTCTGCGCAAAACTGCGGTTGACGTAGCGGATCGGCACCCAGTCGGGCTCGGCGTAGCGACCGTTGGTGGCCCCGGTGAAGCGCTCCAGCTTGGAGCGCAACTCGCGGTACTCCGGCACTTCTTCGCGCGAAGGCGGCGCGATTTGCAGGTACGAAACCCTGGAACGCCATTCGCGGTGTTCGGCAAGGAACCGCCCGAATGCCGCGAATCGCCGCGGCAGCCCCTTGGAATAATCCAGCCGGTCCACCCCGACGGCGAGCTTGCGGCGGTCGAGGCTCGCGCGCAACTTGCGAAGCGGGGCTTTGCCGAGTGCGTTCAGCGACTGGCGCGCGACCTCGGTCGTGTCGATGCTGATCGGAAACGCCGCGATGCGGGTGCGGCGTCCATCGATTTCGACGAAGTCCCCCGCGCGGTGGGTGCCGGGCGCGCCGAGGAAGTAGCGGAACAGCGCGTCCGCGTCATCCTCGACCTGGACTCCGATCAGGTCGTACGCGCCCAGCGTCATCATCAGATCTTCGTGGCAGGGCAGGTTGACCAGCAGCTCGGGCGGGGGCAGCGGGATGTGCAGGAAAAAACCGATGCGCGCGCCGATCCCGAGCGCGCGCAACTCCGCGGCCAGCGGGATCAAATGATAGTCGTGGATCCAGATGCGGTCGTCGTCGCGCAAAAGCGGCGCGAGCTTCTTCGCGAACAGGGCGTTGACCGCACGGTAGCCGGCGTACTGGGCACGGCTGTATTGCATGACCGTCGGCTGGAAGTGCAGCAACGGCCACAGCGTGCGATTGGAGAACCCGAGGTAGTAGGCGTCGTATTCCTCGCGGGTTAGGTCGAGCAGGGCGTAGTCGATCACGCCCGCCGATTCCCGGTGCAGTTGGCGCGCGGGGGCGGCAACCAGCTTGCCGCTCCAGCCGAACCACACGCCGCCCGTTTCCTTGAGGGCCGCCCGCATCGCCGCGGCAAGGCCTCCGGCCCTCGTTTCCCGGGGTTGCGCGACCCGATTGGAAACGACGACCAGGCGGCTCATACCACGTCGCTCCACTTGGTGGACAGGCTGCGCGCCGCGTTGATCAATCCGACCATCGAATAGGTCTGCGGGAAGTTGCCCCACAATTCCTTGCGCCCGGGGTCGAAATCCTCGGACAGCAATCCCAGCGGATTGCGGATCGCGAGCAGCTTCTCGAACAACTTTCGCGCTTCGTCGCTGCGGCCGATCGCGATCAGGGCCTCGACGTACCAGAAGTTGCAGACCAGAAAGCTGGTGCTGGGCGCGCCGAAGTCGTCGGGTCGCGCATAGCGCAGCAGGTAGCCATTGCGCATCAGGGTCTTGCCGACCGCGTCCACGGTCTTGACGAAGCGCGGGTCGTCGGCGCTGACGAAACGCAGGCCCTCGAGGAGCAGCAGGCTGGCATCGAGATCGTCGCTGCCGAAGGATTCGACGAAATAGCCGTCCTTGTGCACGGCGCGCTTCAGCACCAGTTTGCGGATCCGGTCCGCGCGTTTGCGCCAGAACTTCGCGCGGTCGTCGAGTTGCAGCCACTCGGCGATGTTGGACAGGCGGTCGCACGCGACCCAGCACATCACCGCGGAATAGGTGTGCACCGATTTGCGCCCGCGCAGTTCCCACAGGCCCGCGTCGGGCTGGTCGTGCAATTTCCACGCGGCCTCGCCGCAGCGCTCCAGTCGCCTGAATTCGGTTTCGTCGCCCGACTTGACCAACCGCCGGTCACAGAACATCTGGGTCGCCGCCAGCACCACGCTGCCGTAGATGTCGTTCTGCTGCTGCTTCCATGCCTCGTTGCCGACCCGTACGGGGCCCATGCTCCGGTAGCCGGCCAGCGTGGAGGCTTCCCGCTCGGGCAGTTCGCCCTGGAAATGGATTCCGTAGACGGGCGCCATCCTGTCGTCGTTCACCGCGAGGTTGAAGATGTAACGGACGTACTCTTCCATCGTGCGGGTCGCGCTCAGGCGATTGAGCGCCCGCACCGACAGCGCGGCGTCGCGCGGCCAGCAATAACGGTAGTCCCAGGTGCGCACGGTATCCGGCGCCTCCGGGATCGAGGTCGTCATCGCGGCAACGATCGCGCCCGTACCTTCGTATTGGCACAGCTTGAGCGTGATCGCGGCACGGATGACCGCTTCCTGCCATTCGGCGGGTATCGACAGGTAGCGCGACCACTCGTGCCAGTATTGCAGCGTGGCGTCCAGCGCCTCGTCGAAGTAATGCCCCGGCGACTCCTGCAGCGTTTCGTCGGTGCCGAGCACGATGTGGACCGCGCGGTCGAGGAGAAACGGCAGTTCATCCCGCAGCATCGGCAATTGCGCATCGGTGGTGGCGCGCAGTACCAACGGGTCCAGCATGAACCGCAGGTGGTTCGAACCGAACGTGCGCTCGGGTTTGCGCTCGCCGTAGCCGGTAAGCGGGCGCAGCCTGAGCGCGATGCGTGGCGACCCCGACAGGGGCCGCACGCGCCGCAGGATCTGCATCGGGTGATAGATCCGTTCGTGCAGCTTGTAGCGTGGCGCAAAGTCGGTGATCTCGACCTCGGCGCCATCCTTGGCGGTGAGCACCGTCACCAGCACCGCGCTGTTGTCCACGTAACGCTGGCGCCGCCCGGTTTCGCTTTCCAGCGCGACATCGAAGAATCCGGCGTCTTCGAGCTTTGGCGAAAGCAGCGAGCAGAAAACCGGGTCACCGTCGAATGCCGGCACGCAGTGCCAGGCGATCCGACCCCTTGCATCGATCAGGGCATTGATGGTGCCGTTGCCGACGATGCCGAGATCGAGGCTGGCCTGGCGTGCGTGGGGCTGGGCCGGCAGTGATCGCTTGCGCGCCGGAGGGCGCTTGGCCCCGGCGGTCCGTGTGGTCCGCGTGCGTTGCTTTCCGGAGGATTTCGAACGGGACGTTTTTTTCGCCACGGGGGTCTCCTTGTGGTGGATGGATGGCACGGGACCGCGTACGGCCGCCACCGATCGCGGTCAACCGGCCGCCAACGCGTGCAACCACGCGCGTACTGCGGCCGGATTGGCCAGCGAGTAGTGCGCCGCGCTCGGACGGCGGTCCCCGATGATCACGCTGATGCCGGCGCGCGCATTGACGCGATGGAATGCATCTTCGTCGGTCAGGTCGTCCCCGAGCATCCACGGGCGGCGTCCGCGGAACGGCGCAACCTCCATCAGGGCCTCGAGTGCGCGCCCCTTGTCCACGCCGGCCGGCTTCAGTTCGATGACCTGGTCGCCGCGCTGCACGGCGTACTGGTCGCCGGTGACCTGCAACAGCGTCTTCGCAATGCGTTCGGCCGAGGCACGCGCACCGGGCGAGTCGCGGAAATGCAGCGCGAGCGCGCGCCGCTTGTCCTCCAGCAGCACGCCGGTCGCTTCGGCAACCAGCGCGGCGGCCCGCGCGTGCACGTCCGCCAACGCGCCATCGTCGCCGGTCATCTGCAGGTGGCCGTCGGGGGTGCGCAGTTCGGCGCCGTGCAGCCCCGCGGCCGCATGACCGTGCCAGTCGAACAGTTCGTCGAGTTGCGCCAGCGGCCGGCCGCTCAGCAGCGCCACCGCGCCGTGCAGCAGCATGCGCACCCGGGCGAGATCGGCATGCAATTGCGCCGCGACCTCCACGTCGTCGGGGTGCCGGGCGAAATCCAGCAGGGTGCCGTCGACATCCAGGAACAGCGCCCAGCTTCCGTCGACGTCGACCGCGGGTGGCGCCGGCAAGGCCGCGATGTCGTGACGGGTTGTGGGCACCTGGCGGGTCAAGGCTTGCACGGTCGGTCATTGTGCCGCAGCACGTGTGAACGCCCGTTTCACGTTTGCGCGGGGCCAGCCGCCGGCCACGGCAGTTGAAGCAGCACGGCTGCGGCCTTATTACTGTGCGTGGCGATTGGTGCCGCCACTCGATGAGGATGCCCACGTGAGAATGGACAAGCTGACTTCGCGCTTCCAGCAGGCGCTGGCCGACGCGCAATCGCTGGCGGTCGGTCGTGACCACAACATGCTGGAACCGGTCCACGTCCTGGCCGCGCTGCTCGACCAGCAGGGCGGTTCGACCGCGCCGATGCTGGCCCAGGCCGGGGTCAACGTGCCGCTGCTGCGCCAGCGCATCGGCGAAATCCTGGACAAGCTGCCGAGCGTGTCCGGCCAGGAAGGCAACATCAACCTCGGCAACGAGCTCAACCGCCTGCTCAATCTCACCGACAAGCTGGCGCAGCAGCGGGGCGACCAGTACATCGCGTCCGAGCTTTTCGTGCTGGCCTGCCTCGAGGACAAGGGCGAGGTCGGGCGCGCGCTGAAGGCCGCCGGCGCCAACAGGCAGAACATCGAGGCCGCGATCGAGAAATTGCGCGGTGGCGAGAAGGTGCAATCCGAAGGCGCGGAGGACCAGCGCCAGGCGCTGGAGAAATACACGATCGACCTCACCGCGCGCGCCGAAACCGGCAAGCTCGACCCGGTGATCGGCCGCGACGAGGAAATCCGCCGCGTGGTGCAGGTGCTCTCGCGCCGCACCAAGAACAATCCGGTGCTGATCGGCGAGCCGGGCGTGGGCAAGACCGCGATCGCCGAGGGCCTGGCGCAGCGCATCGTCAAGGGCGAGGTGCCCGAAGGCATCAAGAACAAGCGCGTGCTGGCGCTGGACATGGGCGCGTTGATCGCCGGCGCCAAGTTCCGCGGCGAGTTCGAGGAGCGCCTCAAGGGCGTGCTCAACGACCTCGCCAAGCAGGAAGGCCAGATCATCCTGTTCATCGACGAGCTGCACACGATGGTCGGCGCCGGCAAGGCCGAGGGTGCGATGGATGCCGGCAACATGCTCAAGCCTGCGCTGGCACGCGGCGAGCTGCACTGCATTGGCGCGACCACGCTGGACGAATACCGCAAGTACATCGAGAAGGATGCCGCGCTGGAACGGCGATTCCAGAAGGTGTTCGTGGGCGAGCCAAGCGTCGAGGACACCATCGCCATCCTGCGTGGCCTCAAGGAACGCTACGCCGTGCACCACGGCGTCGAGATCACCGACCCCGCGATCGTTGCCGCGGCCACGTTGTCGAACCGCTACATCACCGACCGCCAGTTGCCCGACAAGGCCATCGACCTGATGGACGAGGCGGCCAGCCGCATCCGCATGGAGATCGATTCCAAGCCGGAAGAACTGGATCGCATCGAACGCCGGCTGATCCAGTTGAAGATCCAGCGCGAGATGCTGAAGAAGGAAAAGGATCCGGAATCTAAGAAACGCCTCGCCGATCTCGAAACCGACATCGAGAGGATCGAGCGCGAGTTCTCCGACTTGAACGAGGTATGGAAGTCGGAGAAGGCCGCGCTGCAGGGCGATGCGAAGATCAAGGAACAGATCGAGCAGGCCCACCACGAGCTGGAAGCCGCGCAGCGGCGGCAGGACTACGCGCGCATGAGCGAAATCCAGTACGGCCAGTTGCCGGCGCTGGAGAAGCAGCTCGCCGCCGCGCAGGCCACGGACCAGCGCGAGTTCAAGCTGGTCAAGGACAAGGTCACGGCCGAGGAAATCGCGGAGGTCGTGGCGCGCTGGACCGGCATCCCGGTGTCCAAGATGCTGGAAGGCGAGCGCGAAAAGCTGCTGCAGATGGAAGACGCGCTGCACAAGCAGGTGGTCGGCCAGGACGAGGCGGTGCACGCCGTGTCGGACGCGATCCGGCGTGCACGTGCGGGCTTGTCCGATCCGAACCGGCCGTCGGGTTCCTTCCTGTTTCTCGGCCCCACCGGGGTCGGCAAGACCGAGTTGTGCAAGGCGCTCGCCAATTTCCTGTTCGACACGACCGAAGCGATGGTGCGGATCGACATGAGCGAGTTCATGGAGAAGCACTCGGTGGCGCGGCTGATCGGCGCGCCTCCGGGTTACGTCGGCTACGAGGAGGGCGGGTACCTGACCGAAGCCGTGCGCCGGCGCCCGTACAGCGTGATCCTGCTCGACGAAGTCGAGAAGGCCCACCCGGACGTGTTCAACATCCTGCTGCAGGTGCTGGACGACGGTCGGCTCACCGACGGCCAGGGCCGCACCGTGGACTTTCGCAACACCGTGATCGTGATGACCTCGAACCTGGGGTCGCAACAGATCCAGGAGATTGCTTCGCGCGGCATCGACGAGGACAGCCCCGAGGCCTACACGCAGATGAAGGCCGCGGTGATGGGCGTGGTGCAGGCGCACTTTCGTCCCGAATTCGTCAACCGCCTCGACGAGATCGTCGTGTTCCATCCGCTCGACAAGAAGCAGATCCGCGAGATCGCGCGGTTGCAGACGAATTACCTTGCCAAACGTTTGCAGGAACGCCAGATCGATCTGGAAATTTCCGACGCCGCGTTGATGCTGCTCGGGAACGTCGGTTTCGATCCGGTGTACGGCGCGCGCCCGCTCAAGCGCGCGATCCAGAGCCAGCTCGAGAATCCGTTGGCGACCAGGATCCTCGCGGGCGAGTTCGTCGGTGGCGACACCATCAAGGTCGATGCCGAAGGCGGCAAGCTGGTGTTCCACAAGCGCTGAGGCCCGGTTCGGGGCGGTCCCGCCGGGTCAGCCGCCCGAGTCCCCTTTTACGCCAGCCGAGCCGGCACTTGCCGGCCGGCGCAGAGCGGTTATTCTGGCGCCGATCAAGACCGGCGCCGATGCGTGTGGCCGCCGGGAGGCGGCCATGTTCCGGACATGTCGGGTCATCCTGGTTGCGTTGTGTTTGACAGGCACTTCGGCAGCCTCGGCCGCGGTCCAGCACGAACATCCCGTGACGATGCCGCGGGAGGGCGTGATCGGCCACGCCCACTTCCCGGTCTCGTGCCGTGGAGAGCAGCAGGCGTTCGATCAGGCCACGACGCTGTTGCATTCGTTCTGGTACGAAAAGGCGGAAGCCGCGTTTGCCGGGATCGCCGAGCGCGATCCCGACTGCGCGATGGCGCGGTGGGGGCAGGCCCTCAGCCTGTGGCATCCGCTGTGGCCGGACCGTCCTGACGGCGAGGTGCTGGCGCGTGGCCGTGCGCTGCTTGCGCAGGCCCATGGCGCGAAGCAACGGACGCAACAGGAAGCCGTGTGGCTGGGTGCGCTCGCGGCGTTTTACGCGGCTGGAGGTTCGGCTGACTACCGGCAACGCGTGCTGACTTACGAGCGGGCGATGGCGAGGGTCCACGCCGGCTCGCCGCGCGAACCCGAGGCCGCGGCGTTCTACGCGCTTGCATTGCTGGCCAGCGCGCAGGTCGAACCGCCGGACCAATCGCATGCCCGCGAACGCAAGGCGGCTGACCTGTTGAACCACGTGCTGGCCGTCGAGCCGGATCATCCGGGCGCGCTGCATTACCTGATCCATGCCTACGATTCGCCGCCGCTGGCGAAATACGCGTTGGGCGCGGCGCGTCGCTATGCGCTAATCGCACCGGCGGTGCCGCATGCGCAGCACATGCCCTCGCACATCTTCACGCGGCTGGGGTTGTGGGACGAGTCGGTTGCTTCGAATCGAGGAGCCGAAAGCGCGGCCAAACGCTTTGCCGCGGAAATGCGCCTGCCCGGAGCGTGGGACGAGCAGTTGCACGCGATGGACTACCTTGAATACGCGTATTTGCAGCTCGCACGGGATCGGGATGCACGAACGGTGCAGGAAGAGCTGCTCGCAATTCCCGTCACGAGTCCGGCGAATTTCAAGGTTGCCTACGCCTATGCGGCCATCCCTGCACGCTACGCGATCGAGCGCCGGCAGTGGCGCGAAGCCGCCGCGTTGAACCTGCATCATCGGGATTTTCCGTGGACCCGTTTCCCCCCTGCGCAGGCAATCACCGAGTTCGCGCGCGCGCTCGGCGCCGCGCGCAGCGGTGACGTGACGCGGGCGGCGCAGGCCGTGGGGCGGCTGGCGTCACTGGAGACCATATTGCGGGAATCGGGCGATACGTATTGGGCAACCCAGGTCGAAATACAGCGGTTGGCGGCGCAGGCCTGGCTGGCACATGCGCAAGGCAGGCAAAGCGAAGCGCTGGTCGCGATGCGGGAAGCTGCCGATCTCGAGGATGCTTCGGAGAAGCGGCCGGTGACGCCGGGGCCGATCGTCCCGGCGCGCGAGTTGCTGGGGGATCTGTTGCTGGAACTCGATCGGCCCGCCGAGGCGCTCGATGCCTATCGCGTTGCGTTGACGGAATCGCCCAACCGCTTCAACAGCCTGGCGGGGGCGCTTTGCGCGGCGCGTCGATCGGGCGAGCGGAACATAGCGCACCGCTACGCCGGGCAGCTCCCGCGGGCGACCGCGGATTCCCAAAGCCGCCGGCCGGAGTTCGAATTGGCGCATGACACAGCGACGCGCACCTGCGGTCGGTGACGAACATTATTCTGCTGCTTCCACCGTTGCTGGCGCCGCCGGTCCAGATCCGTGGACGGCACGTTGGCGGCGACATGGCCGATGTCGGTGCCGAAGGCGGCCAGTTGGCATTCCGCAAGCCCAGGTCGCAGCACCTTCTCCGTACGCGGGAAGGGCGGAGTGTAGCGAACGCGCGCGCAGCGCGGGACGGGACGGCTCTTGCTTCATCGCGCATCCCCGCCGCTGGCT
>DASUKQ010000109.1:0-16557 GCA_036278635.1 Rhodanobacteraceae bacterium | reverse complement strand
GCCAACGCCGAGGACCACGTATCCATGGGTGCCAATGAGGCGCGCCAGGTCCTGGGCATGATGGGCGACCTTTCGGACGTGTTGGCGCTGGAGTTGTACACGGCCGCGCAGGCGCTCGACTATCGCAACGAAATGCTGAATGCGGCGCGACGCCTCGCCGCTTCGGGTGGTTGGCAGGCCTTGGCCGCCAAGGTCGACAATCCGCCGCCCGAGGGGCATCCGCACCGCGCGCAGTTCGAAGCCGAAGTCCGGACGCTCGCCAGCCAGCTCGCCGGATCGGAAGCGTTCCATCCCGGCGATGCCGTGCGCGACGCCCACGATCTCCTGCGCGAGTCGATCGCCTTCATGCACCGCGACCGCGCCATGCAGCACGACGTGGCCGCCGCGTGCCGGCTGGTACGCGAGCGCGCGTTCGCGTCCTGATCCTGATCCTGATCCGCACCTTGGCGGGGCAGGTGTCATGAAGTGACCGGGCGGCGGTCGTCATCGAAGTGCTCCGCGCAACATGGCGTGACGCACCATCAGTTGTCATTGGTGACCCCGACGCCTGCTTCTTCAGCCTTCAGGCTGCCCTCGAGCGAAACTCCGATGGCACGCAGCGCCGCAGCGGCGGTCGTTGGCACCGGGACAAGCAAACACCAGTAGCCCATGGTGACGATGCCGATGGCGGCGATGGCGCCGCCGAGTGCGAAGGCGCACATCGTCGGCCACAGGGTCCGCAATTCCCCCCGGGATTTCGCAAGCTGCGAGGCATTCCGGGTGCGCCGTGCGCGAATCCAGCGCACGGCATGGATGATGGTGTTGGTCGAATTGCCCGTCATTACCGTGGAGTGTTTTGGCAACACCCCCGCAATCGTGTTCTGGACTGCCATGGCGATGACGCCGATGCCGCCGACCACGATCACCTGCCAGGAACTTGCCGAGGTTGCGGAAGGGTCGAGCAGGATTGCGGCAACAAAAAACAAAATGAGCAACAGCGTCTGCAGGCTGAGCAGTATGGCGAGGATCCACCTCCGCAATGTCAGGCGCAATGTATCGACGAGCAGCGTAAGCAACACCACCGTCACGGCGAAAATGGGCAACATCAGGAACGCCGTCAATGCGCCGACACCGCCGCGATGCACGATGTCGGCCAGGGCGATCACGATGTTGCCGGTGATGTGCGCGGTAAACAGTTCGAAAAGCAGGATGAAGCCGGCGGTATCCACGAAGCCGGCGGTAAAGCTGAGCAGGACCAGGACGTGGAGCTTGCGCAGAGGCCCATCACGGACATCCACCGGGCTCGCCAAATCACCTCGCAAAGCCACCATCCGGTTCAATCCCCGTCCAGCGAGACCCACCGTCGATACTACACTGAAACCTTTTTGCCGCTCACGCCATGGAGGGATTCGTGGCGCGGCATTACAGAGCCGGATGGCGATTTGCGGCTTGGTCGCCCAGCTGTACCCGTGGTCCCCGACCCGGATTCGCCAGCAACGGGCCCACGTGTGCCCAGGGCGGCAGCGTGGACGCGCGTTATTGCGCCGTAGCTACCTTGCGGGAGGCGGGGCGAAACGTTTCAGGGCAGGACCGGCACGCATGCCTGCAGGTCGTCGGCCTGTGCGGTCAGCGCCGCGTACAGCGCGAACTGATTCCGCGCGCGCTCGAGATTGTGCGCGGGATGCGTGATCCGGAAGTAGCGGTCGCCGTCGAGGTAATCGGTGAGGAAGCGCAGGCCGATCACGCCGGTGACGAGGCGCGCCGCGAAGACGAGATTGTCGCGTTCGAGCTCAGTCAGCAGTGCTCCAGAGCCTTCGACGTAGCCGCGGGCGAGGGCGGCGAAGTGGTCGTGACGGACGTCGACGCGCGCAAGGTCGGCCGAGTCTTCCGGTACCGGGCTGAGCATGGTGCGCGCCATGTCGCCGAAGTCGAACAGCAGCGTCCCGGGCATCACGGTGTCGAGATCGACCACGCAGATCGCGCGGTCGTCGCGGTCGAACAGCAGGTTGTTCAACTTGCAGTCGTTGTGGGTGATGCGCCATGGCAATCCGGCTGCGCGCAGCTCGTCCCAGTGCGCCAGCAACCCTTCGAAAGCCAATGCAGCCTCGCATTCCGGGCGGGCGTCGGCAGCACGCTGGACGCGATCGGCTTCCAGCGCGGCGCGGAACGCCGCGAAGCGCCGCACCGGATCGTGGAAGTGCGGGATTACTTCGCCGACCGCGCCGGGATCCAAATCGGCGAGTGCTGCGCCGAATGCGCCGAAGCCACGGCCGGCTTCGCGGGTGATCGCCGGATCATCGGCGGTGTCGAACGTTCGGGTGTCGGGCACGTGGTCGTACATGCGCCACCAGGCACCATTGGCCAGTACCGCGGCCGGGTCGCCCGCGAGCGTCGGCACCAATTCGAGCACGGCATAGTCGTAGTGGCCGGCGGCCCGCTTGCGTCCCAGGTGCGCGGTGACCGCGTGGCAATTGCCCATCACCATCGCGGGATCGCGGAAGACCTGCGGGTTGAGGCACTGCAGCACACGCTGGCGCCCGTCGTCTTGCACCAGCAGGGTACGGTTGATGAGGCCGTTGCCGAGCGTGGAGAATCGCGCGCGCGGACCGAGACCCCACGCTTTGGCGAGGCCGGTACGGATTTCGGGATCGAGGTCGACCACGTCGCTCATGCGCCTGGCCACAGTGTCGTGGGGTACATGCCGTTTGCATGCAGCGCCGCGAGCGCGGCGACCACTTTCGCGTGGTCGTCGGGATAGGTGAGGCCGAGCCAGGTGTCGGAGGTTGGCAGGACCGCAAGCTTGTGCCCGTGCGTGGCCAGGTGTCGGGAAATTGCCTCCGGCAGGTAATATTCGCGGCTGTCGCCGGCGTCGGCAAGAAACGCCCGCAACCCGGCTTCAAGATCCGGCAGCAGTTCGGGCAGAAGGCCCCAGCAGTTCAGTGAAACCACGCGGTCCGGGGCGAGCACCTCGCGTTCACCGCCGGGCGCGGTGCCGGTGAGCCGCCCGTCGCGCAACGCGATGTCGGTGTATTCGGTCACGGCTTCGAGGAAACCATCCGGATCGAGCCGACAGATGCCGCGATTGACGCCACCATGTTCCGAAAGCGCGGCGTCGAGCCGGTATCCGACCATCGCCGGTCCGCTCCCGTGGCGGAAGTGTTTCGCCAGCAGGCGGAAGGCGTGGCGGCCGTAGTAGTCGTCCGCGTTGATGACGGCGAACGGGCCGTTCAGATGATCTGCGCAACACCACAACGCGTGGCCGGTGCCGAGCGGCTTGCGGCGGTCGCGTGGCGGTTTGCATCCGGCGGGCACATGGTCGAGCGATTGTTCGACGAAGCGCAGGCGTGCGTTGCCCACCCGCGGCCCGAGCCTGTCTTGCAGCGGCTCGCGCAACCCGGCGCGGATCACCATCACGACGTCGCCGAAGCCCGCGGCAAGCGCGTCATGGATCGCGTATTCCAGCAGCCATTCGCCATCGGGTCCGACGCCCGCGACCTGCTTGGCGTCGCCGTAGCGGCTGCCGAGGCCGGCGGCGAGGATCACCAGGGCAGGACTTCCGTTCGCGCTCGTCACGGCGCCGCACCCGTTGCCGCGGAGGCGGCCGGCGTGGGCGCCGGGGCGAACGGCACCGCAGGCCCCGGCGCGAATCCTTTGCGCCATGCGGCGAGCTGCGCGGCAATGCCGCTACCGACCGAAATTTGCGGTTCGGAAGGCTCGTACCGGTCGCGCTTTTCCCATTGCGCCACTTCGGCGCGGGCCAACTGGAATGCCCTCTGGAAATCGTCGGTCCTGTTCAGGGCGTCGACGAGGAAAGCATGGCCGAACCAGGTGAGCTCGGATTGCTCTCCGCAGCCGAACGACGACCGGTCGCTGCGCGCGGCGGTGATGATCATGGTGCCCGGGCCGGCGAGGGGCGGGATGAAGCCACCCGAATAGCACGCGTTGACGATGACCACTTTGTATTTGAACGGGTGCTCGGCCAGGATGCCGGGCAGGTCGCTGGCGCCAATCTGGTCCAGCGGCAACGGGTCCATGTCCACCAGCAGGGTGTGGTCTTCGCTGCCGTGGGTGGTGAAGTACAGCAGCAGGACGTCGCGGTTCGGGTCCATTTTTGCGGCAATCCCGTCGAGCGCGTTCTCCAGGTTCGTCCATGTCGCGAGCGGGCGGGTGGCGAGCGACGCCGGGTTGTTTTCCAGCACGATCACGTGGCCCTTTGCACCGAGACGCCGGGTGAACAACTTGTCGAAATACTCGGATTCGTTCCAAAACACGTCCTGGCTCCCGTCGCCCGCAAACACGACCGCATACAGGTTCACCTTGCCGGCTGTGCGGGGCTCCAGGCGCGCGAGTTCCCGGGCGAGCAGTTCGTGCTGCGAGTAGACCACCTGCTCCGGCGTCGGGGCGTTCCGGGGCCAGCCAGCGTCGGAGAGCAAGGCGCCGGCGGGGGCCGGGCCGACTGCCTGCACCGAGGTGGGTGGCGCCTGCGTGGCGGGAGCCGCGACCGAGCCAGTTCCGGCCCCTGCGAGGATTGCCGGGCCCGCGAAACCCCACACGATCGCCGCGCCGATCAGGGAGCCGAGCAGGCCGGCCAGTACGAGCGGGGCCGGCCGCTTCATGCGAGCGTTATCGCATCGAAATCGGCGACGCAGGGGTGCGTGGCGTTGCCCGGGCATCTCCCGGGCGGCCGGCACACGAGAATCGTCTGAATGCCGGTATCGCGCGCGGCATCGAGCTCGGCGCCGACGTCGGACAGGAACGCGATGGCCGGTGGCGGCAGTCCGATCGTTTCCGAGATTCGCAAATACGAACCACGCTCGCGCTTGCCGCCGGTTTCCGTGTCGAACCAGCCGTCGAACAGCGCCGTCAGGTCGCCGGCCTCGGTGTGGCCGAAGAACAGTTCCTGCGCGGCCACCGATCCCGACGAATAGACGTACAGCTTCAGGCCCCGCGCCTTCCATGCGCGCAACTGCGCCGGAACTTCGGGGTACAGGTGGGCGCGATAGTCTCCGGCTTCGTAGCCGGCTTTCCAGATCATGCCCTGCAAGGCCTTCAACGGCGTGGCCTTGCGGTCCTCGTCGATCCAGCGCACCAGGGTGTCCGTCGTGCGCCGCGACAGCGGGTCTTCGATGCCGGCTTCGCGGGCGGCGGCGTCCAGCCAGCGTCGCACGTCCGGGTCATCGCGATGCGCCTCGACGAAATGCGGCAGCCGCTCGCGCGCATAGGGGAACAGCACCTCCTTGACGAACGCGATCGAGCTGGTGGTGCCTTCTATGTCCGTGAGTACGGCACGGACCCCGGTTGCATGCGCTGTCTTCATGCCGTGCCGCTGGGTCGTTGCGTTTCCACGTGCGCGGAATACGCACCTTCGATGTCGCGCTTCACTTCGATCGGGCTGGCGATGCGGTTCAGCACCATGGCCGTTTCGCCGCGACCGGTGATTTCCACGTTGCCGAAGCGCAGCACCCGCCCCCAGAAGCCCTGGCGCAGGTCCACGGTTTCTATCGAGGCCAGCCGCAATTCGGTGGTCCGGCGCGACACGATCCCGACCTTGCGCACGACCCGGCGGTTGGTGACGGCTTGCTCGATGCCGCGCAACCACAACCACTGGTATCCCGCCACCAGGATCGTCAGGATGGCCACCGCCAGCGCTGCCCACGCCCCCCATGCAGCGTTTGCGAAAAGCAGGGCGACCGCGACGACGATGCCGAGCACGACCACGACCCAGAAGCGGATCCACGTCGACCAGTGCAACTTGAACATGGCGACGATGGATTCACCCGGCGCCAGCGATTGCTTCACATAGGACATCGTTTCCCCTGCTGGCGTTCAATTGTCGAGTCGGGGAAACCGTTCGGCGATGTCATCGCCGGTGAAATTCGCCACCCAGCCTTCCGGATTGGTGAACAGGCGGATCGCGACGAAGTGCGGATTCGGACCCATGTCGAACCAGTGCGGGGTGCCATCGGGCACGCCGATCAGGTCGCCCTGCTCGCACAGCACGTCGTAGATGCGCTCGCCGATGTGCAGGGTGAACTGGCCCTGGCCGGCGACGAAGAAACGCACTTCGTCCTCCGAGTGGATGTGTTCGGACAGGAATTTTTGCCGCAGGGATTGCTTCTCGGGGTGATCGGCGGTCAACGAGATCACGTCCACGGCCTGGTAGCCCTTTTCCTTTTTCAGGCGCGCGATGTCGTCCGCGTAGGCCGCGATCACTTCTTCCTGCGTGGCGCCGGGTGCGACGGGCTTGTTTGCTTCCCACCGCTCGAAGCGGACGCCTACCTCTTCCAGGGTCTCGGCGATCATGGCGTGGTTGAACTGGGTGGCGAGGGGACGCGCAGGGTCGCGTTGGCTGTAGACGCGCAGTCGGCTCATCGGGTGCCTCCGAGGCGTTTCAAGTCGAGTTCGCAGGCCAGCAGGAATTCCAGTGCTTCGAGATGCCGGCGGGCCTCGGGCATGTCGCGTCCCCAAGTGTAAAGGCCGTGGCCTTCGATGAGGTAGGCATACAGCGGCTTGCCCACGTCCAGCCACGCGGCAACGTCCTGTTCGATGTCGGCCATGTCCTGTGAATTCGGGAACACGGGCACGTCGAGCCGGCTGTCATGGCTCGTGTAGCCGGTCAGCGCCTTCTGCAGTTCCCAACCCTCGAGGGCAATCGCGCCTTCGTGCGCGAACAGCCGCGATGCGACGGTCTGGTTCCGCGAATGGGTGTGCAAGACCGCGCCGGTTCCTGGGCAACGCCGGTAAATCTGCAAGTGCAGGTTCGTTTCCGCGGACGGGCGGCCGCCCCGGCCCACCGGCTGGCCCCCGAGGTCGACGGCCATGACGTCGTCGGCGGACAGCACCCTCTTGTCGCGCCCCGAAACGGTTACGGCAATGGTTTCCTCGTCGATCCGCATCGAGAAGTTGCTGCTGGTCGCGGGGGTCCAGCCCCGCGCAGCAAGTTCGGTCCCGATGCGTGCGATTTCCACGCCGCAGGCGTGCAGGCGCTCGGCAAGTTGTGCGGACGAAAGTGGCATGCGCAGTGCGCGGGTCGGGATCGGGCCGCTGAATGTAGCATGCACCCCTGACCGGAAAACCCTGCGGCGGGCGGCGCGGAGGCGTACCATGCGCCCAGTGCCCATCGATTCAGTTCAGCAGAGGAGTGTTGTCATGACCGAAGAAGTCCCTTCCAGCCGCCGCCGTTTCCTGAAGCTGGCCGGCGGCGCCACCGCGGCCGTGATGTTTCTCGGCAGTTTGCCTCGTCGTGCGTGGGCGGCGTTGCCGCATTTGTCGCAGGCGAACAACGCGACGGCGAAAGCGCTGCATTACGTCGAGGACGATACCAAGGCACCGCCACCCCACAAACCCGGCCAGGACTGTGCCGCGTGCGTCCATTACCAGGGCAAGCCGGGCGATGAATACGGTCCGTGCGCGATCTTCCCGGGGTTCGACGTGCACAGCAAGGGATGGTGCGCCGGATTCCAGGCAAAGAGCTGACGCTCGACGACGGCCTGCATCTTTGGCCGGGCTGACTGCGCGCTGACAGTCGTGCGTGCAGTCGGCCGTTGCGTTTGACCGGATGCGAAGTGCTGGACCGGGGAGCGGCGGCGGTGCACTGTCGCGTGAAAGGGTCGGCAATGCGTCAAAGGGTAGGGTAGGCCGATGCGACGAAGCGATGCGCGCCGCTTTGATCACCGTGCGTCGCTGATTCCGGGGAGCGCATGACAGGGATCCAGACAAGTTGCTGCCCGGATACGACAAGCGGAGGAGCTGACTTCGCTTGCCGTACCGGGCAACGGTCCGGGGTCCACTGCCAATGGGAAATCCCGCGGAGGACGCATCATAGCGCGGGGATCGGCGGCGGCCAAGGTTGACCGGGCGGTTTTCGGGACGATTTTTTTACTTGATGCGATACAAGGGGTTACGAAGTTAATGTTTCGTTGTTTCGAGAGTTATCCACAATACGCATACGTATGGAAACGCTTTTCCCGGACCCGCCGGAGTGAAGCGCGAAGGACGGTTCTGCCGTTCCGATCCGGGCGCCGGGATGGGTCCGATCCGCGATTCGATCGTCGACTCGATGAAGCGGCGATCAGGGTCGCCCGTTCTTCAAATGGCTGTGGCGATACCCGTAACCGAAATAAATCGCGAATCCCAGCAGCGTCCATAGTCCCATCAGCATCCAGTTGTACCAGTTCTCCCAATACAACAGAAGGATGCAGCTCAGCACCCCGAGCGTGCAGGTGACGGTGGCCCACGGCACGCGGAACGTGCGGGGCAGGTCGGGCCGCGTGTGGCGCAGGATCAGCACGCCCGCGCAGACGGCGACGAATGCCAGCAACGTGCCCATCGACACCAGGTCGCCCAGCACGTCCAGCGGGAACACCGCCGCGAGCAGGGCGATGCCGGTACCGGTGATGAGCGTGTTGATGTGCGGCGTGCGGTAGCGCGGGTGCAGTTTCGAAAACACCCGCGGCAGCATGCCGTCGCGGCCCATGATCATGAAGATGCGCGGCTGCGCGATGATCATCACCAGCACCACCGAAGACAGGCCCAGCAGCGCGCCGATTTCGACCAGCCAGCGCAGCCAGTCGAGTTCCGGATGCGCCTTGACGGCGGTGACCACCGGCTCGGCGGTGCCGAGCAACTGATACGGAATCAGGCCGGTCAACACCGCTGCCATGCCGACGTAGAGCAGGGTGCAGACCGCCAGCGAGGCCAGCGTCGCGATGGGCAGGTCGCGTTGCGGGTTCTTCGCCTCCTGTGCGGCCGTGGAAGTGGCCTCGAACCCGATGTAGGCGAAGAAGACCAGCGTCGCCGCGCGCATGATGCCGCCCCAACCGTACTTTTCCGGTCCCTCTGCGGGCGGAATGAATGGGTGCCATAGATCCGGATTGACGTAATGCCAGCCCGCCACGATCACGATGACGATCAGGGCGACCTTGAGGATCACGATGGCGGTGTTGGTGCCGCTCGATTCGCGGATTCCGACGTAGCACAGCCACGTGAGCAGCAGCACCAGCACCACCGCCGGGAGGTTGAACAGTGCCCCCGTGAGGACCAGGTGCTTGTCCACGAACGCGATCGGCGCATTGGTGAGCGCGCCGGGCAAATGCAGCCCGATGTGTTCGAGCAGGCTCTTGAAGTAACCGGTCCAGCTCACTGCCACCGCCGATGCCGACACGCCGTATTCGAGCACCATGTTCCAGCCGATGAACCAGGCCGCGAATTCACCCAGCGTGGCGTAGGCGTAGGAATACGAGCTGCCCGACATCGGGATCAGCGTCGCGAATTCGGCATAGCACAGCGCGGTGAAACTGCAGCAGACCGCGGCGATGATGAATGAAAGCACGATCGCCGGGCCGGCATGGTCGGCCGCGGCCACGCCGGTGATCACGAAGATCCCGCCACCGATCACCGCGCCGATGCCGAGCGCCGTGAGCGCCCAGGGTCCCAGGGTACGACGCAACTGGATGCCCTGGTCGTCCCGGTCGCCGGTGTCGCCGACGGGCTTCCTGGCGAGCAATTGTTCCAGCATGGGCGGCGTCCGTCGGCGGGGGATGGGTCGCGGGTGGGTGCAGAATCGCCGGGACTAGCGCGGCGCCGGCTGTTTGCGCAGCTTGCTGTGGCGGTAGCCGTACAAACCGTAGATCAGGAACCCGATTGCGGTCCAGCCGAGAATCAGCCACCAGCGCACCACGAATGCCTGCCAGAACAGGAACAGGCACGCGGCCGCCCCGAGCGGACAGACCACCCACACGAACGGCACGCGGAACGCGCGCGGGATTTCGGGGCGCGTGTGGCGCAGCACCAGCACGCCGACGCACACGGTGGCGAACGCCAGCAGCGTGCCCATCGACACCAGGTCGCCAAGCACGTCGACCGGGAACAGCCCACCCAGCACGGCGGCGATCGCGCCGACGATGATGGTGCCGACGTAGGGGGTGCGGTGCTTGCGGTGAACCTTGCCCAGCACCTTCGGCATCAATCCGTCGCGCGACATCGAAAAGAAGATGCGCGGTTGCCCCATCAACATCACCAGGATCACCGAACTCAGCCCGGCCAGTGCGGCAAATACCACCAGCACCTTCAGCGTCCCGAGGATGTGACTGGCGCTGCTGCCGGCCGCCACCGTGCCCAGCACGTAGTTGAGCGCGGTTGCCACCGGCTCCGGTGTATTCAATGCGGTGTACGGCGCCAGCCCGGTCAGTGCTGCCGACATCGCGATGTAGAGCAATGTGCAGATGAATAGCGAGCCGAGGATGCCGATCGGCATGTCACGCTGCGGATTCCTGGCTTCGCCGGCGGCGGTCGATACCGCATCGAAGCCGATGTAGGCAAAGAACACCAGTGTTGCCGCGCGGATCACCCCGCTCCATCCGTACGTGAACCCGCCTTGGTTTTCGGGGATGAACGGGTGCCACAGACTCGGGTTGAGGTAGCGGAAGGTGACGGCCAGGAACAGCAGGATGACGATGACCTTGATGGCCACGATCACCGCATTGACCGTTGCCGACTGCGTGATGCCGCGATAGCACAACCAGCTGATGGCCGCGACGATCAGCACGGCCGGCAGGTTGATGAGTGCGCCGGTGGTGACCAGGTGGTGACCGCTCTCGTCGAAGGTCAGCGGGGCCGAGGCCAGTGCGGCCGGCAGCGACACGTTGGTGCCGAACCAGCCACCGATGATGCGCAGCAACTCGTTGAAGTATCCCGACCAGCCGACCGCGACGGTCGAGGCTGCGAACAGGTATTCGAGTACCAGGTTCCAGCCGACGAACCAGGCCACCACTTCGCCCAGCGTGGCGTAGGAATAGGAATAGGCGCTGCCCGAAACCGGCAGCATCGCGGCGAACTCGGCGTAGCACAACCCGGCCAGCGCGCAGGCGAAGCCTGCCATCAGGAAACTGATGACCAGCGCCGGGCCGGCAAATTGTGCCGCCGCGGTGCCGGTGAGCACGAAGATCCCGGCGCCGATCACCGCGCCGATGCCCAGCAGTACCAGGTGCCTGGCGGTCAGCGCACGCTTCAGCGTGACCTCGCCCTCGATGCCACCCTCGACCGGCTCCCCGGCATCCACGTGCGGCATGGCCTGGATGGGATGGGTGGCGAACAGATTCTTCAGCATTGCACGATCCCCACGGAAGATGATGCCCACGACGGGGCCGCGACGATGCGTTGCACCCTCCCTGCAGCACGCATTCGTGCAAACATACCCAAGCCTTGCAGCGCGCACAAGCGCCAATTGGCCCGATCGCTCCCCTTCAAGGCGCCTGATTGGCGCAAATATCTCACCAAAAATCGTTGCCCGTCTGTACGAGGCTGCCGGGACACGACGCCAATCAGGTCAGGGGGAGCGGCCGTAGGCCGAGCGCGTAGCGCTGGGTGGCGATGGGTTTTGTCACGCCGTGCCACGACACCATCCTCCTCGCGGCCTCCCCTTGAAGGGGGAGGAGAATCACGCGCGGCCGGCAAATTCACCCGTGATGGTATTTACCCACACCTTGTCGCCGGGGCTGATGTATTCCGGCACCTGGATCTCGATGCCGCTGTCGAGTGTGGCGGGTTTGGTGCGCCGGGTGGCCGATGCGCCCTTCAGTTCGGGCGCAGTGTCGGTGATCGTCAGTGCCACGCTGGTCGGGATTTGCAACGCCACCGGCGCGTCGTCGATCAGTTGCACGTAGTAACCCTCGACGCCCTCGACGATGTACGCCGCGGCGTCGCCGGCCACGTCCGGATCCAGCGTATAGGGCGTGTAGTCCTCGGCGTCGAGGAATACGAAGGCGTCGCCGTCCTTGTACGAAAAATTCGCCGCACGGCGTGTCAGTTCCATTTCCTTGAGGTCGTCGTCTGCGCGCAGGCTCAAATCGAATTTGCGTCCGCCGGGAATCGAATACAGCGTGAAGCGGAAGGTAACGTTGCCGCCGCGCGCGGTGGGCGCGCTGCGCTGGATGTCCCGCACCTGGTACACGGTGCCTTCGTGTTCGACCACGTTGCCTTTCTTTGTGTCGGAAGCTTTCATGCTTTTCGGGAGTCGGGAGTGGGGAATGGAGAATCGGGACGGCGCGGGCCGGGCAAGAATCGATATCGGTGCGGGTAGCGGCCTTTCATGATTCCCGATTCCCGATTCCCGGCGTCATTTCGGTGCAAGCCGCACCGCGCCATCCAGCCGGATCACGCTGCCATTGAGGTAGCGGTTGCCAAGGATGAACGCGACGGTCTGCGCGAATTCTTCCGCCTTGCCGAGGCGCGAAGGGAAAGGGATCGAGGCCGACAGGGATTCCTGCACCTCCGCCGGCATGCCGTCCACCATCGGCGTCCAGAAGATGCCCGGTGCGATGGTCATCACGCGGATCCCGAAGCGCGACAGCTCGCGCGCCATCGGGAGGGTCATGCCGACCACGCCGCCTTTCGAAGCCGAATACGCGGCCTGGCCGATCTGGCCTTCATAAGCCGCGACCGACGCCGTATTGACGATCACTCCGCGTTCGCCGTCCTCGCCCGGATCGTTGCCCTGCATCCGCGCGGCGCCGGCCTTGGCGACGTTGAAGCTTCCGACCAGGTTCACCATCACCGTGGTCTGGAAGTTCGCAAGCTTCATCGGGCCTTGCTTGCCCAGCACACGACCCGCGCCGAGGATGCCGGCGCAGTTCATCACGACATTCAGGCCACCCAACGCCGCCTGCGCGGCGTCGACGGCGGCAGCCACGTCGTCCTCGCCGGTCACGTCGGTCTTGAAGAAGCGCGCGGCGCCGCCGAGCGCCTGCGCGGTGGCCTCGCCCTTTTCCTCGTTGACGTCGAACAAGGCCACCTTGCCGCCGTGCGCGACGAAGTGCCGCGCAACCGCGTGGCCGAGACCGGATGCGCCGCCGGTAATGACGGCCCTGACCTGATCGAGCTGCATGGAATTCTCCGTTGAACCGAACGGGAGATTCTAAGGCAGGAGCGCGCCTGCGCGCGATAGTGCGTGCATGGTGGTTGCCGGAAAAGAAGGAGCGGGCGCTGCGCGCCGGTCGGCTCCTGCAGATGATCGCGCGCAGGCGCGTTCCTACGACAAATCGCGGATGAACCAGCGGTCGCAGCCGTGGTGACCGGTGTGGCCCATCGGCTCGCAAATTTGCGCGAACCCATGTTTGCGGTATAGCGCCTGCGCCGCATCCATGCCGGTCAGGGTCTCGATGTAGCAACGCCTGAAACCCAATGCCCGGGCGGCATCGAGGCAGCGCGTCAGGATCGCGTGGCCTGCGCCAAGGCCGCGCGCCTCGGGCAGGAAATACATCTTGCGTAGTTCGCACACGTCGGGGTCGCCGTGCTCCAGCGGGGCCACGCCGCCGCCGCCGACCACGCAATTCCCCGCCGTGGACGATGTTCCCGCGTCGACCTCGACCACGAAGTAGGCGCTGCGCGGTTTCGAATAGGCCGCATGCATTCCATCGACTTCGGCGTCGTGGATCGCGAAGCCTTCGCCGCCTGCGCCGAATTCCGGCATCACGCTGCGAATGATCGCGGCGACGGCGGTGTCGTCACGTGGCTCGATGGAGCGGATCGAAAACAAACTGTGCATCCGTGTTGGCTTGTCAGTCACGGGAGCCTCCTTGATGTTCCTTCTCCCTGCGGGAGAAGGTGGCGCGCAGCGCCGGATGAGGGTTCGGCTTCGCGTGATGAGGGTTGATTTGGAGAACTACGGCAATGCGTGGCAGCGATCCCGCACCCGCCCCTTCGGGGAACGCGATCCGCTCGGCCGACGGCCACCTCTCACGGTGGGACAGGGTGCCCACAATCATCAAGACGCCGTATGCCGGCGCTTTCACTCGCCCATCCTGGCGCGGGTCACCCGGCTGGAAGTGGGTTTACCGAGTTGCTTCGCGAGCCAGGAACCGGTCTCGATCAGCTTGTCGAGGTCGACGCCGGTTTCGATGCTCATCCCCTGCAACATGTAAGCGACATCCTCGCTGGCGACATTGCCGGTGGCGCCCTTTGCGTACGGGCAACCACCGGTGCCGGAGACCGAACTGTCGACCACGCGCACGCCTTCTTCCAGGCATATTAGGATGTTGGCGAGCGCCTGGTCGTAGGTGTCGTGGAAGTGTACGGCCAGCGCCTTCATCGGGACCTCGGACGCGACCGCGCGCAACATCGCGCGTGCCTTGATCGGCGTGCCGACACCGATGGTGTCGCCCAGCGAAATTTCGTCGCAACCGAGCTCGTACAGGCGTTTCGAGACGCGCACCACGTCGGAGACCGGCACCTCGCCCTGGTACGGGCAGCCGAGCACGGTCGACACATACCCGCGTACGCGCACACCCTCGCTACGGGCGCGTTCCAGCACAGGTCGGAAACGTTCGATCGACTCGTCGATCGAGGCGTTGATGTTTTTCTGGTTGAACGCCTCGCTGGCGGCCGTGAACACGGCGATGCTGGTGACGCCCGCTGCGCGCGCGCGTTCGTAGCCTTGCATGTTCGGAACCAGCGCGGGGTAGTCGACACCGGGCTTGCGGATGATTCCCGCGTAGACCTCTTCGGCATCGGCCAGTTGCGGAATCCATTTGGGGCTGACGAAGCTGCTCGCCTCGATGGTCTCGAGCCCGCACGCGGACAGGCGGTCGATCAATTCGATCTTGACCGGCGTCGGGACGACGACCTTTTCGTTCTGCAACCCGTCGCGGGCCCCGACTTCAACGATACGAACGTGGGAGGGAAGGTTGTCCATGGACTTCAAATGGTGTGCCGGTGCGTGCGAGTCAAGTGGAAGGTTTGTCGACTGGCCGTTCGGCAAACTGCACGAGCACCGCGTCGGCGTCCACGAACTCGCCCGCGGCGGCGGAAATCGATTCGATGTTTCCGGCGCGTGGCGCCTTCAGCGACAATTCCATCTTCATGGCTTCCATCACCAGCAGCTCCTGGCCCGCCTCGACCTTGTCGCCGGCGCTGGCTTTGACCAGCACGATTCGCCCCGGCATCGGCGCGATGACGACGTCGCCGCTCGCGGTAACCGACGCTTCCCAGGCAAATGCGGGGACGCGTTCGAAGCGCCAGCGGAAGCCGGCGGCGTCGTGGAGCAGGATCCGGGAGGCATCGACACGCACGCCGAAACGCATGGCTGCGCCATCGAAACGGGCGTTCAACGTCCTGGTATCGCGGTGTGCGCCCTCGACGACGCACCCGGCATCGCCCGTGCGCAATCGGTAGCTTCCGGCATGGCCCCACGCGTCGATTTCGTGGCGGTGATCGCGCACTGCAAGCGCCACGATGCGCTTGCCGGCGCGGCCGATGCGCCAAGCGTCGGCCGTGTTCCAGGGCGAATGCGGGTCGGCGGCGGCGCCGCCCGGATCGGATTCGTCGTGCATGAGCGCGGCGACGGTTGCCGCGAACACGCTACGGATGTCGGGTTGCGTGGCGCCGGCGATGAACTCGTCCAGGTGGCGATCCAGATAACCGGTATCGATGCGGCCTTCGACAATCGTGGGGTGTCGCACCAGCCGCTCGAGGAATGCGATGTTCGATTTCGGTCCGACGATCTCGCATTCGGCCAGCGCCGTGCGCATCCGCTGCAGTGCCTGTGGACGGTCGGTGTCCCACACCACCAGCTTGGCAATCATGGGGTCGTAGAAAATCGTGACGGTGTCGCCTTCGATGACGCCGCCTTCGAGCCGCACGTGTTGCGAGGTTTCCGGCAACTGCAATTTCGCGAGCTTGCCGGAACCGGGCAGGAATCCGTGATCCGGATCTTCCGCGTACAGCCGCACCTCGATCGCGTGGCCGTGCGAATGGACTTGTTCCTGCATCAGCGGCAGAGGTTCGCCGTCGGCGATGCGCAACTGCCATTCGACGAGGTCGATGCCGTGGGTCATTTCGGTGATCGGGTGTTCGACCTGCAGGCGGGTATTCATTTCCATGAAATGGAAATCGCCTTCCGTCCCGACGATGAATTCCACCGTGCCCGCGCCGACGTACTTGACGGCCTTTGCCGCCTCGACCGCCGCCGCGCCCATCGCGGCGCGCCGCTCCGGAGTAAGGAAGGGCGAGGGCGTTTCCTCCAGGACCTTCTGGTAGCGCCGTTGCGCCGAACACTCGCGTTCGTCGATGTGGATCACGTTGCCATGGCGATCGCCGAAGACCTGGAACTCGATGTGCCGCGGGTGTTCGATGTAGCGTTCCAGAAGCATCGTGGCGTCGCCGAACGCGGCTTGCGCCACGCGTTGCGCCGTGGCCAGCGCATCCTGGAATTCCGCATCGCTGCGCACGATCTGCATGCCCTTGCCGCCGCCGCCCGCGGAAGGTTTCAGGATCAGCGGGTAGCCGATCTTTTGTGCCTGTTTGGCCAGGAAGGCGGCGTCCTGGTTGTCGCCGTCGTAGCCCGGCACCAACGGGACGTCGTGTTTGCGCATCAGGTGCCTGGCGGCGGCCTTCGAGCCCATGGCCTCGATGCTCGCGGCATCGGGGCCGACGAAAACGATACCCGCTTCCTGGCATGCCCGCGCAAAGCCGGCGCTTTCGGACAGGAATCCATAGCCCGGGTGGATCGCCTGCGCCCCGGTCTTTTTTGCGACCTCGATGATCGCCTCGCCACGCAGGTACGACTCGGCTGGTGGCGACCCC
>DASUKQ010000108.1:0-14472 GCA_036278635.1 Rhodanobacteraceae bacterium | reverse complement strand
CGCGTCGGCTTCTTCAAGCCATGCTTGTCCAGAAGATCGTAAAGCGTGGGCCGGCTGATGCCGAGCAACGTCGCGACCCGCGACAGATTGCCACTGGCGTTGGCCAGCGCCCGTTCGATGGCGCGCTTTTCGGCTTCGGCCCGCACTTCCTGCAGGCTCACGACGCCGTCGCCACCCGTCGTCTCCAGGTGCAACTCCCGGTGCCCGATCTGCTTGCCCTCGGCCATGATGACCGCACTGTTGACCGCGTTCTCCAGCTCCCGCACGTTGCCGCGCCAGGCATGCGCCTCGATCGCCTTGAGCGCCTTGGCGGTGAACCCGCGAATCGTGCGGCCGTGGCGGTTGGCGGCCTGTTCGAGGAAATGCCGCGCGAGGATCACGGCATCGCCACTCCGCTCGCGCAGCGGCGGCAGTCGGATGCTCACTTCGCCGACGCGGTAAAACAGATCCTCGCGGAAGCGCCCTTCCTGGATCAACGCCTGCAGGTCCTGGTGCGTGGCGCAGACGATGCGCACGTCCACCGGAATCAGTTCGCGCCCACCGATCCGCTCCACCATGCGTTCCTGGAAGAAACGGAGCAGCTTGGCCTGCAGCGCGATCGGCATGTCGCCGATTTCGTCCAGCATCAGGGTGCCATTGGAAGCCAGTTCGATCTTGCCCTTGGTTTGCTTGTGCGCGCCGGTGTAGGCGCCCTTCTCGTAGCCGAACAACTCGGCCTCGAGCAGGGGCTCGGGGATGGCCGCACAGTTGATCGCCACGAACGGGCCGTCGCGCCGGGCGCTCAGGCGATGCACCGCGCGCGCGAACAACTCCTTGCCGGTGCCGGTCTCGCCGAGCAGCAGGACGGTGGCGTTCGAGGGGCTGACCTTTTCCACCAGACGGCAGGCTTCGAGCATGGTGGCGCTGTTGCCGATGATGCCCTCGAGGGCCGTGGTCGACTGGCTGCGCAGCCTGCGGTTCTCGGCTTCCAGTTCATGCACGCGGAATGCGCGGTCCACGATCAGGCGCAACATTTCCAGGTCCAGCGGCTTGGAGCAGAAATCGTAGGCGCCGGCGCCGATCGACTTGACCGCGTTGTCGCGGTCGCCGTTGCCGGTGACCACGATGATCTTGGTATGCGGGGCTTCCTCGAGCATCTCCGCGATCGTGGCGAAACCCTCGGCGGTGCCGGCCGCATCCGGGGGCAGGCCGAGATCCTGCAGGACCACCGCGGGCTCGTGGCGGCGCAGCAGATCGAGCGCCGTCGACCGGTCGCCGGCCATGATCACGTCGTAGTCCTCGAGGCTCCAGCGCAACTGGCGCTGCAGTCCCGTGTCGTCCTCGACGATCAACAGGCAGCGCTGCTTCGCGTTCATGACGTCGGACTCATGACGCGGCCCCCAGTTCGTCGGCCGTCGTGGGGTCTGCCGCGGGATCGGCCAGTGGCAACCGGATGACGAAGCGGGTGCCCTGGCCCGGCGTGCTGTGGACGCTCATCGTTCCGCCCAGCGAGTGTACGTACTCACGGGCCTGATAGGCTCCAATGCCCATGCCCTTGCTTGCCTTGGTGGTGAAGAAAGGCTTGAACAGCCGGTTGCGGATGAAGTCCTCGTCCATCCCAGCTCCGTCGTCCTCGATCTCGATCGCGGCGTGCCCGGGTGCGGGCTTGATGGTCAGCGTAACACGACCGTCGTCCTGCGCCGCGTCCTGGGCGTTGCGGATCACGTGGCCCAGCACCGTGGCAAGCTGCTCGGCATCGGCACGCACCCACAGGGTTTCCGGAGCCGGGTTGCATTCGGGTCGGGGCAGCTGCGCGCGGCACTCGGCGAGCGCCTTGTCGACCACCGCCGCGAGCTGCACGCGGCCGCGCCGGGCGGGCGCGGCATCGCCGCGCAACTGCTCGAGCAACCGCGAAATGCGCTGCACCGAATTCGCCACGGTCGTGAGCATGTCGTCCACGAACGCGGGGTTGTGTTTGTGGCGCTCGGCGTTTTGCAGCAGCAACGATTGCTGTGCAGCGAGATTCTTGAGGTCGTGCATCAGGAATGCGGTGAGCCGGTTGAAGCCTTCGAACTGGCGCGCCTCGGCAAGGCGCCGGGCGTCGGCAGCCTGGGCCAGGGTGGCGGCGACCTGCTCGCCGGCGGTGCGAAGCAAATCGATGTCTTCCCAATCGAACAGACGACGCGCGCGCGCCTGCGCCAGCAGCACGAAGCCGACGAGCCGGTCTTCCAACACCAGGGGCACGGCCAGCCAGGCGCGCGGCAGCTGCGCCAGTTCGGGCGGCGCGTCCAGGCGATCGTCGCCCAGCGGCGTCGGTTCGCTCAAGTCGTAAATCCAGCGGCGCGTGCGCATGAGTTCGAACGCGGGCAGATTCGCGGGGAGCGCCAGGTCGGCCGGCGCCGGCATGTTCCAGCGCGCTTCCGGCACGAATTCTTCCCGCTCGCTGCGCATGAACAGGACGCCGGCAGGGCTGTCCATGATCTGTGCGATCGCGCGCACCGCACGCAACGGCAACTCCGCATCGCTGGCCGACAGCGTGGCGGTCAGACGCAACCATTCCTCGCGGTAGTCGTGGCGGAAGCTGAAGAAGTTCTTGTGCAGGAATACGCGCAGGCGCGAGCGCGCCTGGCCGGAAAACGCGATCAACACCACGACCAGCAGCGCAAAGCACACCAGCGTGATCTCGGCGATCCGGCCCCAGTCGCCGCCATACAGGCGGACGTAGTAGCCGCCGATCGCCGTGGCGAGGATGTAGAACGCGATCACCATCAGGCTGGTCGAATAGAACACCGCCCGCCGGGAAATCCCCACCTGCAGCGACCACTCGGGGTTGCGCGCGGCCGCCACCAGCAGCAGCGGGACCAGCAACGCATCGATGAAACCGCGCGCCGCCCACGCGCTCATGTTGAACTGCTGGTAAAGCATCGCGTACGAGTACAGGAAGATGTCGTAGGTGAACAGCACGCCGAGCGCGATCATCAGGAACTTGAGCGCCCAACGCTGTTCCGGATCGACGTTGCGGTAGATCTGTTCGAGGAACACCACGCCGATCAGGGCCAGGACCAACATGCCGACCAGTGGCACGTTGACGCTGAACGGAAGCGCCCCGACCCCCAGCGAAGACGCGGCCGGCCACAGGCAATAGACCGCGAGCGCGATCCAGACCGCGTGCGCCGCAATCCGCAAATCGCGCAACAGGCCGGACTCGGACCATGCGCCGGACAGGGCGCTGACGAAGACGAGCCAGGCCCCGTAGCGCAGCACCTCGGCCATCAGGACCCAGTTGACGGCCACGTTGGACCGCCACGCGACGTACGCAAGAAACGCGCCCCACAGGGCCGTGGCCGCCGTCGCCACGATCAGCAGCGCGCCGGTTCGCTGGCCGCGCCAACCGACAGCCAGCAGCGCGGTGCCCGCGAGGAACGCGGCGGCGACGCTCAGGTAACTGGCGATGACGATGGCGTGCATGATCGGGACGGCCCCTGTCGCGCGTTCGGGTCGACGAAGTTCAACCGCTCACGGTTCAGGCATGGTCCACCGCGGGCTGGCCGGGTGCCGCTGCCACTCCCGCGCCGCCGACCCCGGCCGGAGCAACTTGCAGACGTCGGCGAATGTCGGCCGCCACGCGTGCGGCGGTGTGGCCGTCCCACAGCGCGGGTTTGCGTCCATGCGTCCAGTGGCCGTCGAGGACCTCGTCCACGGTTCGTGCCAGATCAGCGGTGGTCACCAGCCGGTTGGTGCCTTCGGTGATGGTGATCGGCCGTTCGGTCGTGGTGCGCAACGTCAGGCACGGTATGTCCAGGTACGTGGTCTCTTCCTGTATGCCGCCCGAGTCGGTGATGGCCAGGCGTGCGCCGCAGACCAGGTTCATGAAATCCACGTAGCCGAGCGGCTCGATGACCTGCAGGCCGGGGGCTTCGGCAAGTTCCCGCCAGAGGCCGAAGGCTTCCACGTTCTTCCGGGTGCGCGGATGCACCGGGAACACCAGCGGCAGTTTCGCCGCAATGTCCGTCAACTGTGCAACCAGCGCCGCGAGCGGCGCGCGCGTGTCGACGTTGGAGGGGCGGTGCAGCGTCACCACACCGTATCCGCGTTCCGCGTACCCGAGCTTGTTGCGTTCGCCGCTCGCCTGGATGCGCTCGCGCATCAGTTCGTAGGAGTCGATCATGATGTTGCCGACGCGTGTGATCTTCTCGGGCGCCACGCCTTCGGCGATGAGATTTTCGTCCGCGTCCGGTGACGGCGTCCACAGGATGTCGGCCAGCGTGTCGGTCACCAGCCGGTTGATCTCCTCGGGCATCCGGCGGTCGCGGCTGCGCAGCCCGGCTTCAAGGTGCGCCACCGGAATGTGCAGCTTCGAGCCGACCAGTGCGCAAGCCAGCGTCGAATTGACATCCCCGACCACCACCAGCAGATCCGGCCGATCCGCGAGGCAGGCTCCTTCATAGGCAAGCATCACATTGGCGGTCTGTTCGGCGTGGCTGCCGCTGCCGACCCCAAGGTGCAGATCCGGCGACGGCAGGCCCAGGTCGCGAAAAAACGCCTCCGACATGTTCTTGTCGTAGTGCTGCCCGGTATGCACCAGGCGCAGGCGGCACCAGGGTTGCCCGTGCAACACGTGGAACAGCGGCGCGACCTTCATGAAATTGGGTCGCGCGGCCGCGATCAGGTCAATCCGAAGCGGCTTCATGGCGCGCCCATGTCCCGAGTTCCATCATCCCGTGGTTGCTGCATGAAGTGTACCAGCGGCCTTCCCTTGCCTCGCGCGACTCCGGGGGCGCGACGGGCTCCGGGCAAGCATTGTAGGCGCGTGCCTCCGGCCTGTGAGGGAATGACGAAAACACGGATCAAGCCCTCCCTTCATCAGATCAGGTCGATCTTCAGCGCGATTGGACATGGGCCTTCACACGAAATGTCGTCGTTGCAAGCCGGATCAACGCCTGGAACCGGTTCATGGGCAGCCTTGTCACGACGCAACGGAACGACGCGAGAAAAAAGGCCCGCTGAAGCGGGCCGTGCAAGGGTCAACGTTGGATCCTGGTCGGAGCAGGGGTCTTGGGTTCAGGCGTTGCACGCGCGACGGCGCATTCCGGCGGCCACGCCGATCAGCAACACGCCGAATCCGAACATGCCCAGCACCGCGGGCTCCGGCACCGGCGTCGCGGACAGGCTCGTCCCGATGGTGACGTCGTCGAATCCGCCAAGCAAATAGGAAGCGCTGAAGATCACCGATTTGGCGATGCCCGAGAAGCTCAGGTCCAGGAAGTCCCAGTGACCTATCGCCCAAGGCAGCGACACGTCGGCCAGCTTGGTTCCACTTCCATCGAGGCCGCTGTAAACGCTGACGCTCATCGGGATAATTGCTATCGAATAAAAATGGAACGACACGCTGGTGTCGAAGCCCGCCGCGACGTTCATGGTCGCCGGGCCGAGAAAGGGTGTCATGAAGCCCGGTGATTCGGGCAGTCCCGTCCATGCCCCCTTCCACACCACGCCGTAATCCGGCCCGCCACAATCGACATTGAGCGCTCCACCGAATTTGGCGCAGCCACCATCGTAATGATGATCCACGGACGACAAGGGCGCCAGCCCGTCGAAATCCATCGTGATCGCCGTGGCGCCGGCGATGCTGGCGAACAGCATCCCCACGACCCATACCGCTGCGATGCCGAGGCGCTTGCTCAGCTTGCTCATCGGATTGTTTCCCCTGTTTTTTGAATGGTTAGCCAGGCCAACTGGTGAAGCAAGTCCGGTGCCAGCCGTGCAAACGCATTGAACTCAGCACGTTATCCTTCCATGGACATCGATGAAGTCGCAATGGTGTAAGACACACCGACACATGAAACGGCAAATGTGTAAGGTTTTTCGGCAGTTTCGGCTGATGCGGGCGCGCTGTGGTGGCGTTGGCCGGGCAGGATGCGCTACGGAGGGGTCGGCGGAGACGCCGCGTGCGAGCCCGCTTCGGCACGATCGACCGCCTTTTTTGACAGTCGTGCCTGCGGACCCAGATCGCTTCGGGTATGGATGGCGGTGTGCCCGTTCGCCTGCGAGGCGATCCAGCCGAGCACCCGTCGGGACGGGAACTCGTGTCCGAACGCAGCCACCACCACCAGCAACATCCCCGCAATCACCCACGCACGCAGAATCGGGGCTTCCGTTGCATGGCGCCGCCAGGTCAGCGCCAGAAAGATCGTCGCGACCAGCGCCCCCCACAGCGCGCCCAGGACGATCTCTGGTGCGGAGTGATCGCGGACGACCCAGCTCGAGGCCGCGACCGCGAGCGCCATGACCGCGCCCAGCGCGACGCCGGCAATCCGCAGCCCGGTGCGGCCGCGGGCGGTCGCGAGCGCGCCGAGCGAGGGCCAGAACAGCAACGACAGCGCCGCATGCCCGCTCAAGCCGATGAAGTTCAACCCCGCCGGGTGCCATCCGTAAACCATGTACACCAGCTTGCTCAACGCCACGCCGCCGCCGACACCCAGCACCGCGGCCAGCCAAAACCATCCGGTTCGCCGCGTCGCCGGCGCTGCAATCAACCACGCGAAAAGCAGCACCGAGCACGGCACCAGGACCGCACCGTCGCCGATGTAGGTCAGCGCGTGCCAGACACGGAGCATCGTCGTTTCAATACCTTCGTTCGGTGGCCGGAACCTTCGGCCGGCGATCACGTCATGCGCGGATCGTCGCCGCGCATGACCCGTGCATGTTTCAGTATAGGGATGCGGACTATCGCCACGAGGCGGGCGCCCCGGGCACGACCGTTCCGGGCCGACTGCGTGGATCGGGAGATCCGGAACCCAAACGACATAGGCGGCCCGCCCGCAAGGTACCATGCGCCGATGGGCCGGATCGGCATGCGCGCTCGACGCGTTGCGCCGACAGTCTCCAACCCCTCGCAAGGAGTCCAAGTGAACACAGACCGCACGCCGCGCCGCTCCACCATCCTGGTCACGGGTGGCGCGGGCTACATCGGCAGCCACGTGGTCCTGCAACTGGTCGAGGCCGGCGAACGCGTGGTGGTGCTGGACGACCTGAGTACCGGCTTTCGGGAATCGGTGATCGGCGCCGAATTGGTGGTCGGCAATGTCGGAGACCAGGCGCTGGTCGCGACGGTTCTGCGCGAACACGAAGTCGACACGGTGATGCATTTTGCGGCGCGCACCATCGTGCCCGAGTCGGTGGCCGATCCGTTGCGCTACTACGGCAACAACACCTGCGCGACGCGCAATCTGCTTGCGTGTTGCCGGGACGCCGGTGTCGCCCGGATCGTGTTTTCCTCGACCGCCGCGGTGTATGGCATTCCGCCGGGCGGCGTCGCCAGCGAGGACACGCCGCTCGCGCCGATCAATCCGTATGGCACCTCCAAGCTGATGAGCGAATGGATGCTGCGCGATCTCGCCGCGGCCGGGGGCCCGCGTTATGTTGCGTTGCGCTATTTCAATGTCGCCGGTTGTGACCCGGCCGGACGCATCGGCCAGTCGACGAAAAATGCCACGCTGCTGGTGAAGGTCGCCTGCGAGGCCGCGCTGGGCAAGCGTCCGCGTCTGTCGATCTTCGGGACCGACTACGACACGCCCGACGGCACGGGGGTGCGCGATTACATCCACGTCGACGATCTGGCACGCGCGCATCTCGATGCACTGCGTTACTTGCGGGAAGGCGGCCAGTCGATCGCGATGAACTGCGGCTATGGGCACGGTTATTCGGTGCGCGAAGTGCTGGAGGCGGTGGGGCGCGCGTACGGCGCGCCGGTGCCATTCACGGAGGAATCGCGGCGCGCCGGCGATCCGCCGTCGCTGATCGCCGCATCCGACCGGATCCGCAGCAAGCTCGGTTGGCAGCCTCGCCACGACGACCTCGACTTCATCGCGCAGACGGCGCTCGCGTGGGAGCGGAAACTTCCCGCGTAAGCGGCCGGCAGAAACGCCCGCAGCCCTGGCGAACCGCGGCATCGGCCCGCTGTTGCAGCGCGCCTGATCCGCGACAGGTCGTCAACGCGAGGCCGAGGGGCGCTTGCCCGGTACTCGTCGGACTTCAAATAGTGCTGCCGGCCTGCACCGTCGGCTTCCCTTACATTTGGCCATTAGCCGCGACGGACCGGCATCTGTCGGGGCAACTTGCAAGCATCGCAACCGGATGCGCAGTGCTGCGATCGCTGTTTTCCTCAAGTCAATCAATCAGGAGACGCGATCGCGGGGCGCGCTGGTCGAGTTTGCGCGCCACTGCAATCTTCGCGCTGGTGGCGGCCCTGGATGCTTGCGGAATGTCGGCGTCGATTTTCCTTACGCTTTGATGAAATTCCCGTCCCGGCGACGACCCGCGCAACAACGACCGACTGTCTGCTCCTTTGCGCAAATACATTCGAATAAACAGAAGGATAGGACGACACGAACACGTCGAAAATTGCGCCACGATCTACGGATAGGCCGTTGGTATGTTTCTTGCGTCAGCCTGCGCGAACAAAATCGGTGGTCCGAAATTGTTCCAAATGGGCGACTTGTGGCGTGGTATGTCTCCATGACACACGCAGCCTCCTCGATAGAGCCAACCATGAGCAACATGGAGGAGACGAACGATGAACCGACTATGGATGTGTTTGGCAGGCGCAGCAGCCCTGGCGTTGCCGGGACTTGCCCTTGCGGGATCGATCAGCCCGGCAACCTACACGGATACGATCGATGTCGGCGAAACAATCAGCGTCGACAAGACCGTGACGACGGACGTTGGCGGCGCCAGCAAGGTGGACGTGTTCTTCCTGGCGGACAACACGGGCAGCATGGGCGGCACCATCAGCGCGGTCGCGACCAACGCCGCGGCCATCCTCAATGCCTCCGTATTTACCGGTTTGGACATTGGGTGGGGTGTCGGCCGTTATTTCGGTGATCCATCCGAGGGTGTTGGCGGGGGCGGGGCCTACGACGTGCTGCAAACCATCACGACCAACCATACGGACGTGCAGACCGCTATCAACGCCTGGATCGCGAGCGGGGGTGGCGATACGCCCGAGGCCAACCTGTATGCGTTGCAGCAAGCGGCCACCGAAGGTGCGGCGACCGCCGGCGGCGTCAGCAGTGGCGAAGCAACCGGTTGGCGCACCGGAACGCAGCGCATCGTTGCCTGGTTCGGTGATGCGACTGGACATACGGAGACGCTCGGCCTGGACGAAACCATCGCTGCACTGACCGGCGCCGGCGTTACCGTGGTGGGTTTCAACAGTAGTGCGATTAGCGGCTTCGGTATTGACGGAACGTATGGCGCGGACGCTCGAAACCAGGCAAGCACGATCGTTGCCGGCACCGGCGGTTCGCTGGTGAACAACTTCCTCAGCCTGAGTTCAAGTGAGTTGGTGGACGCCATCGTCGGTGCGATCAGCACCGCCGCGGCGAACCTGGATCTGCACTTCGGTACGAGCGGGGACACGTCCGGGTTGAACATCGCGTTCATCTGCACCGACGCGCTCGGCTGCGATGGTGTCCCTGGCGGCGAGTCACGGACGTTCCGCATGGACGTGACCGGCGTGACGGCCGGTACCTACGACTTCTCCGTCTTTGCGGCAGGCGTCGACGCGGTGGAGAGGGACCATATCACCGTGGGCGGCGGGTCCATCGGGGTTCCCGAACCGCCGGTGCTGCTGTTGTTCGGCCTCGGCCTCCTGGGATTGGTCGCTGTCGCGGAGCACAGGCGTCGGCGTCCCCTCGGCTAGCTCGTTCGGCCGTCGAGTGGGGTCCGCAACCCACACGCAAACGCCGGCCATCTGAGTTCGAACAGCGGCAGCCTCTGCTGACCGCTGTTCGTTTTTCTGCCGGTGTGGTAAATGTCGCCCAACGGCGCCTCGTGCAACTGCGGCCGGTACGATCCTTCGGTAGCGGAGCGGCTCCCATGGTTACGCGTCATCCTGTCGCCCACTGGCTGCAAGCATTGGGTCCGCTGCTTTGGGTGTGCTTCTGGATGGGGCCTGCGGGCGCAACGGTCACCCGGCCGCCGCCGCAGTACGAAACCGTTTGGCCGGCGCAAGGCCCGAATGCGAACGCTGCTGCCGAGCACGAATTTCGCGACGCTCTGGCATTGCTCAACGATGGCAAGATCGAGGCTGCCATCGATAAGTCGCGGCACGCGCTGAAGCAATACCCCGATTCGGCGCCAGGCCACGAAATTCTCGGAGCGGCGCTGGCCGCGCATGGTGACGTGGACGAGGGGCTCGCCGAGCTGCAAAAAGCGGTCTCGTTGAACCGGGGCCAGAGTTCCGCCTATACGAAGATCGGCGCGATCCTGCTGTCACGGGGCGAGATCCGTCAAGCCGAAAAGGCGCTGCAAACGGCATTGCAATACAACCCGGATGACCGGCGCGCCCATCAGCGCCTCGGGATCATCGACGAGCGGGCGGGTCGCTATCCACAGGCCATCCATCAATACGAACAGGGACTGGTCGGAGCGCCGGAGGGATATATCGGGATCAAGGTGAATCTGGGCCAGCTCTATAACGGCGAGGGGCGCTTTGCCGATACGGTCGGCCTGCTGGCACCGGTTCTGTCGAAAGACAAGGGCGATGCTTCGGCCCACATCGTTCTCGGAACCGCCTATCTCGCCCTTGGCCAGACCGACAAGGCGCTCGGCGAGTTCGACGTCGCGGAGGCGAAAGGAAACGACGATGCCGGCGCCTTGCTCGCCAAGGGGATCGCGTTTCGCCTCGAGGGCAAACTCCAGGCGTCATTGGACGCCCTGCAGAAAGTGGTGGCCAAGCGCCCCGACTGGCCGGTGGCCCAGTTCCAGTTGGCGGAGACCTACTGGCGCAAGGGCGATGCCGACAATGCGCTGAAGCACTACCGCCGCGCGGCCGAGTCCGGTACCGAGCGGGCGTTGGCGCGGCGACGCATCGGCACGATTCTTCTTGCCCAGGGCAAGTACGCGGAGGCAGCGGAAGTCTACGCGCGGCTCGCGGACGGCGCGCACGCGGCGACCGGCGACCAGATCCAACTGGCAACCGCCTACGAGCACATGGGCAAGATGGCCGAGGCGGAGCGCGTGCTGCGCAAGCTGGTTGCACAACATCCCGACTCGCCGGGCGCGTATGACAGATTGGCCCGCCATTACGCGCTCACCAGGCGCTATCCGGACGCGGTGCAGGTCCTTGACCAGGCGATCGCACGTTTTCCGAACGTGTCGGGGTTGTATCGAACAATGAGCCTCGTGCAGGTCCGCGCCGGCGCGCCAGCCGCGGCCATCAAAGCGGCTTCGATGGCGGTCCGGCTTGACCCCGGATCCGGCAGTCTGCATGTTCTGTTGGCGACGCTGTACGAGAACTCCGGGCAGCCGCAGAAGGCGATCACGGAATACCAGCAGGCCCTGAAGCAGAACCCCGGGGATGTTGTTGCGCTCAACAACCTGGCGTTGATGATGTCCCAGGCAGGCGAGACCGGGAAAGCGCTTGCGCTGGCCCGCAAAGCGGTGAACCTGGCGCCGAATGTGGCCACCGTCAACGATACGCTGGGGTGGATCCTGTACCGTGCCGGACAACCTGCCGACGCCAGCCGGCACCTGCAGGTCGCCATGGCGGCCGCGCCGGACAATCCGGACATTCTTTATCACCTCGCCGTCGTGACGCATGCGCTGGGCGACGAAACGAAAGCGCGTGGCTACCTGCAAAAGGCGCTGGGCTTGTCGGAGAGCTTCCACGAGGCAGAAGCCGCGCGCAAGCTGTATCTGTCCTTGTCGCCCTGACCCGTCGGACGCGGGCGATCCGGCACATCGCCTTTCCGCCACCGAAGCCCGATCGCGCAATCGCGGTGTCGCCGCTCGGCAGCGCATGCGAGCCGGCGACTTCACGCTGCCGACCCGGTAGACTGCCTGGACCGACTGGAGTCCCGTCACCCCGTGGAGAGATTGAGCGTGGCGCAACAGGCAACCCGGAAAACCGTCCTGCTCGCCTGCTCAAAAAAGGGGACGGGGGTAATTAACCACGATTAATTACCCCCGTCCCCTTTTTTGATGGTCCCCTTTTTTGATGACATGACCAGCCCGTTGCCCTATGCCGTGGCGTTGCTGCTGTTGCTGGTGGTGTTCTGGCGGCGCTTGCCGCGCGGCGCGCGGGTTACCGGGGTGGTCGTCGAGGTGTTGCTTCTGGTGTCGATGACTCCGCTGGGCGCCGCGGCGTTGGCGCGTGCCGTGGAGTCACGGCTGCCGCCGCCTCACGCGTGCAGGGCGCCGATGCCGACCACGGTCGTGGTGCTGTCCGCGGGGTTCTCGCGTCCGCCGCACGGCTCTGGCGATTACGCCGCATTGCAACTTCTGGGTCTCCAGCGCATGTTCGCCGGAGTGGCCTTGTGGCAGCAGATTCCCGATGCGCGCCTGGTGATTTCAGGGGGCAGCCGAACCCCCGTTCCCGTGGCGGTGCCCATGGCGAACCTTGCGGAGCAAATGGGGGTTCCGGCCGCGGCCATCGAGATCGAGGGACGCTCGCACAGCACGTGGGAAAACGCACGCAATGTCGCGGCACTGTCGCCGAGAGTACCGCGGCGCATCTGGCTGGTGACCTCGGCCCTGCATCTGCCGCGCGCGCTGGGTGCGTTCCGGGCGTGGGGCTTCGAGCCGTGCGCATGGCCGAGCGATCCGCCGGGCGAACCCCTGCGCCTGGGGCCGGGGTTGGTGATCCCGGAGGGCCGGTCGGTGGAAACGGCGACGCTCGCCCTGCACGAACTGATCGGCAGCGTCGAATACGGATGGCTGGAATGGTGGCACGCGCGCCACCCGCCGAACGCGGCGCCTCAGACCCCGTAATAGCCTCGATACCACTCGACGAAGCGGCGGATACCTGTTTCGATGGGCGTGTCCGGCCGGTAGCCGGTATCGCGTGTCAACTCGGCCACGTCCGCGCTGGTGTCCGGCACGTCGCCGGGTTGCAGCGGCAGGAGGTTCCGTTCCGCCTTGCGTCCCAGGCAACCCTCCAGCACCTCGATGTACCGGGCGAGCTGGACCGGATGGCTGTTGCCGATGTTGTAGAGCCGGTACGGCGCCGACGAGGATGCCGCGCTGGGATGCAGCGCGTCGTAGTCCGGATCGGATTCCGGCACGCGATCCAGGGCGCGGATGACGCCTTCGACGATGTCGTCGATGTAGGTGAAATCACGGGTGTGGTGGCCGTGGTTGAACACGTCGATCGGCTCGCCGGCGAGGATTTTCCGGGTGAACAGGAACAGCGCCATGTCGGGGCGCCCCCACGGGCCGTACACCGTGAAGAAACGCAGTCCCGTGGTCGGCAGCCCGTACAGGTGGCTGTAGGTGTGCGCCATCAGCTCGTTGGCCTTCTTGGTCGCCGCGTACAGGCTGACCGGGTGGTCGACCGGATCCTGGACCGAGAACGGCAACTTGCGATTGGCGCCATAGACCGAGCTTGACGAGGCATAGACCAGGTGTTCGGCCTTGCCATGGCGGCAGGCTTCCAGGATGTTGATGAAGCCGACCAGGTTGGACTCGACGTAGGCGTAGGGGTTTTCGATCGAGTAGCGCACGCCCGCCTGCGCCGCGAGGTTGACCACGCGCTGGGGCCGGAAGTCCTTGAAGGCGCGTTCGAGCGCGGGCCGGTCCTCGATGCCCACCTTGGCGAACCTGAACCCGGGATGCGGCGTCAGGCGATCGAGACGTGCCTGCTTGAGCGTGACGTCGTAGTAATCGTTGAGGTTGTCGACGCCCAGCACCTCGTCGCCGCGCGCGAGCAATCGCAAACTGAGGGCCGATCCAATGAATCCGGCGGCGCCGGTGACGAGAATTCGCATTTCCCTACCTTACCCGATAGAGTCGAATCTCAGCTACAACACCCAACCTTGTCATTCAGGGCCGCCCGCGATGTTCGCGGGCAGAACCCGGAATCCAGTTCTTCCCGCTGACGTCGAATCGAAAGCTGGATTCCGGGTTCCATCGCCGACAAGACCGGCGATGGCTCCGGAATGACGAATGGAAATTGGGTGACGAGACCAGGTACGTAGCCCGGATGTAGCGTAGCGGAATCCGGGGATCCGACTACGCCCCGGATTTCGGCGCTACGCGCCTGCATCCGGGCTACGCATGTCTTCGCACGAACCCGCGAAGCGGGCGCCGTCCCCCGCTCAGAGCCGGTCATCCACCGCATCGCGCGGCAGCACGTTCTTCACGTCGAACAGCACGCAACTGGATTTGCCGAGGCCGCGCAAGGCCGCGGCGCCCATGTCGGTGAACTGGTGGTGCGCGACGGCCAGCACGATGGCGTCGTACGTCCCCGGACGCACTTCGGGGCAAAGCTCGATGCCGTACGCGCGTTGCGCCTCGGCGCGATCGACCCACGGGTCGTAGACGTCGATGTTGGTGTGGGCGCCCTTGAGCTCGTCGATGATGTCGGTGACGCGGGTATTGCGCAGGTCCGGGCAGTTTTCCTTGAACGCCAGTCCCATGACCAGCACCCGGGCGTCGGCGACCGGGATCCGCTTTTGCAGCATCAGCCGGATCACCCGGTCGGCCACGTGC
>DASUKQ010000107.1:0-2524 GCA_036278635.1 Rhodanobacteraceae bacterium | reverse complement strand
TGCCGTCGGGCGAAAAGCGCGCGGTGCCCGATTGCGGCATCGGCAGCACGCTCGGCAGGCCGCCGGTGACGGCCACGGTGAAGACGCGCGGATCCGAGATGTTGCGCGAGTCGCGCCACGAGCGGAACAGCACGGCCTTGCCGTCCGGCGTCCAGCCGTACACCTGGTTGTCGAAGCCCCAGCGCTGCGGCAGCGGCCCCATCGCGGGATAGAACGTCAACTGCTTCGGCTCGCCGCCCGTTGCGGGCACCACGTACACCTGGCTGTCGCCACCGTACTGGCCGGAGAAGGCGATCTGCCTGCAGTCGGGCGAGAAGCGCGCGGCCATTTCGAGGCCCGGCCCGGCGGTCAGCCGGGTCGCGGTGCCGCCTCGGGTCGATGCCGTCCACAAATCGCCGGCGTACGTGAACACCACCCGGTCGCCGCACACATCGGGGAAGCGCAGCAGGCGGGTGCCTTCGACGTCGGCACCCGCGGAGGCGACGGCACCCGCGCTGCTGGCGGCCGGCGGTGGCGGCGCGACCGGGGTTACCGGCGTGGTGCTCGCGGAAGGCACGGATGCCGACGTGTCGCCCGACGCGGGGGGCGAAGACGACTGCGAACAGGCGGCCAATCCCGCGCCTGCCAGCAGCGCGCAACCCGCGAGAACGGACTTGCGAATGGTGGGTGACATGTCGGGCCCCTCGTGCCGTGGCGTGGATGGCCTGCTATAGCGGGATTCCGGCCCGCGAGCCACTGCGGAAAGTCATGTGCGGCATGACTTGCGGCATGGATGGCACCCCGACCTCGATCGCGGCATCATTGGTGGTCGATCCTCCCCGCCTCGAGCGCTGCCGGAGCCAGGACCTTGAGCCAAGCCCAACGCTACTACCTGACGATCCCCAACCTCGGCAAGGCCCACGGGCCCGATCCCGAGCTGTCGTTCCAGGGAGCGTCGCCGCAAAGCTTCGCGACGGCCCTGCAGGAAGCGCTGCGACAGCCGATCCTGTTCCAGCGCTGGAAGGCGCGGCAGCCCGACCCCGACGAGGTCGACCAGTCGCTGGCACCGGTCGATCCGAACGCAACCGTTACCGCCGAGATGCACGACTTGCATACCGCGGTCCAGGTCGTCACCACCCTCACGCATTCCGTGCTGCGCCACCGCCTGTTCATCCTGATCGGGCCAAACTGGCAGTTGCACGACGTCGCCGCCGCCTGAACCTTCGGCGGTTCCCCCTTTTTTCTGCAATGGAAGGAGTCGCTCCATGCCCGGATTACGCACCAAATTCCTCGCACTCGCCTGCTGCACCCTGGTCGGCGGCATCGGTTTGAGCGCGCACGCCGATACCCCCGCCAGCGGCGCGTCGTCCGGCGGCGACATCGCTTCCAATCCGTTCTTCAAGCCATCGACCCTGCCGTTCGGCACGCCGGACTTCAGCAAGATCCAGGATTCCGACTACGTGCCCGCGATGGAAAAGGGCATGGCGCTGCAAAAGCAGGAGATCGAGAAGATCGCCGACAACCCCGAGCCGCCGACCTTCGACAACACCATCGTCGCGATGGAGAAGACCGGCGCGATGCTCGACCGGGTCATGAGCGTCTTCAACCTGTACACCGGCGCCGACACCGACCCGAAGCTGCAGAAGATTTCGGAGGAAATGGCGCCCAAGCTCGCGGCCCACCAGGACGCGATCTACCTCAACGCCAAGCTGTTCGACCGGATCCAGAAGATCTACGACCAGCGCGCCAAGCTGAGGCTCGATCCGGAATCCGAACGCCTGCTCGAAGTGGATTACCAGCAGTTCGTGCTGAACGGCGCCAAGCTGTCGGAAGGCGACAAGGCCAAGCTCAAGCACTACAACGAGCAGCTTTCGACCCTCTCCACCCAGTTCGCCAACAAGTTGATCGCGGCCGCCAAGGCCGGTGCGCTGGTGGTGGATGACAAGTCCAGGCTCGCGGGCCTGTCGCAGCAGCAGATCGACGCGGCCGCCGCGGCGGCCAAGGCGCGCGGCCTCGATGGCAAATGGGTGATCCCGCTGCAGAACACCACCCAGCAGCCCGCCCTGGCGTCGCTCGGCAACCGCGACGTCCGCCACGAGCTGTACGAGCACTCGATCAACCGCGCCGAACGGGGCGACGCCAACGACACCCGAGCGATCATCACCAAGATGGCGTGGCTGCGCGCGCAGAAGGCCAAGCTCCTGGGCTTCCCCGACTACTCGGCCTGGAAGCTCAAGGACCAGATGGCCAAGACACCGGCCACGGTGATGAACTTCCTCGACCAGCTCGTCCCGCCCGCAAAGGCACGCGCCAAGGCCGAGGCGGATGACCGCCAGGCAATGATCGACAAGGACCAGAAGGCGGCCGGCAAGGCGTCGTTCCAGCTCGAACCGTGGGACTGGGCGTACTACGGCCAGCAGGTGCAGAAGGCCAAGTACGACATCGACGAGAGCCAGGTCAAGCCGTACTTCGAAATGAAGGACGTGCTGGAGAACGGCGTGTTCTACGCCGCGCACCAGCTCTACGGCATCAGCTTCAAGCAGCG
>DASUKQ010000106.1:0-2355 GCA_036278635.1 Rhodanobacteraceae bacterium | reverse complement strand
GGATGCCGCGCAGCGCGTGTTCGAGGGCCGCGACGTTCCGCGGCAGGCTGCCGCCGCTGATGATCAGCAGGGTGATCGCGAATGCGAAGGCGCCGTCGACGAAGTTGTCGAGCCGCGCGCCCTCCGCAGGTTCGCGTCCCGCGTCCGCTTCGGCTGGCGATGGCGGCTCCGGCATCGCGCGATAATAGAGGTGTCGCAATCCATTTCGTTCAAGCGGACGCGCAGGTGCCCTGCGCGCCGCTTAACTCAAGGCACCTCGCTCCAGGATAGGCACCATGTTCGAAGCCGCACCGATCACCGCCACCGACAAAGCCGGCGTGTATGCCGAGCTGGCCCAGCAGGCCGAAGGCCTGCTGCACGGCGAGACCAACCTCGTCGCCAACGCCGCCAATTTCGCGGCGCTGGTCTTCCACGCGCTGCCCGACATCAACTGGTGCGGGTTCTATTTCCTCGACGGTGGGGAACTGGTGGTGGGGCCTTTCCAGGGCAAACCGGCCTGCATCCGCATCGCCATGGGGCACGGGGTGTGCGGGATCGCCGCCGAAACCCGCGCCACCCAGGTCGTGGAAGACGTCAACGCCCACCCCAACCACATCTTCTGCGACGGCGCCTCGCGCTCGGAAGTCGTGGTGCCGCTGGTCCGCGCCGACGGCACGTTGCTGGGCGTGTGGGACGTCGACAGCCCGAATCTCGCGCGCTTCGACGAGGACGACCGGGCGGGAATGGAAGCTTTGTGCGCAGTGTTCATGCGCGCGGGGGCTGACGAGCGTTTCAACGCGTCGTGAAATCGACCACGTCGCCGGATTCCGGAAACTCGCGTTCGACAATGCGCGGCGGGAGGTCCGTCCAGCGCTGCGATCCGAAAACCTGCCAGTCGGTGATCCGCCCCGTCACGCGAAAGCGATCCATAACGTAGGGCAGGCCTTCGCCCTCCAGCGGCATCGCCGAGTCGGAGACGTGGAAGTGCAGGTGAGGTTCGGTCGAATCGCCGGAGAATCCGACTTCGGCGATGACCTGGCCCTTGCGGACGCGCTCGCCCTTGGCGACCTCGATGCTGCCGGGGCGCAGGTGTTCGTAGGTGGCGAATCGTCCGCTTCCGAGATCCAGTGAAACGTAATTGCCGGCAGCGTCCGGGTGCGGGTGGGATTGGTTGTCCGCGATCAGGCGGGCTTCCGTGACACCGTCGCGTACGGCGGCCACGTACGCGTCGGCGACCGCCAGAACCTTGGCGCCGTAGGAATACGAGCTGGCGGCGAGGCCGGAGTCGTTCTTCAGCGTCCTGCCCTGGTCGTCGACCTTCATCCAGTCGATCGCGAAACGGCCCGGCAGGCGGGCATGCCCGTTCGTCTCGATGAAGACGCGACGGTGCCCGCGCGGCCACTTGTCGCTGTAGACCGCCACCCACGAACCGCCGCGCACGGGCGGGCCGAGCACTGGCCCCGTGGCTGTCGGGACCGGCACGTTCGGGCTCCGGAGTTCCGACTCCCTGCCGTCCTGCCGCAACGTGAGTCGGTGGTGGACGGACGCCGGCACGTCGCCACCTGTGTCGACGGTCAGGTACACCACCGCCTGCGCATGCGGGGCCAGCGCGGTGCTGTCGTCCTGCAGGTTCGCGTCGGCAGCCAAGGCTCTCCGGTCGAGATGCAGGATGCGCATGTCGTCGTCCGCCAACACGTCGAGTGCCAGCAATTCAATCGGTGCATCGGAGCCGTTGGTGACGTGCAATTCGTACACCAACCGGTGGACACCCGCGATCCTGGCGAGATATGCCGGAGTTTTGGCGTGCAATTCGACGGCTGGCTGTTGGGCCAATGCCGGCGGGGTTGGCAGGCACAACGCTGCGAGCAGGCCGAACACCGCCATGACCTGTGCGTAACGGAAATGAGCCGCGTGCGCGGGTTGCGAGAAGCATTGCATGATGAATGATCGTCCTGGCGTAACGGGGATGGTCAGCGGCAACCCGCACTGCAGCGGGTTCCTGGGATGGTGACGGATTCACCCGCCCGTCGCGAAGCCCGGAAACAGCGTCATGCCGCCGTCGACGAAGATCGAAGTGCCGTAGATGTAATCAGCCTGGTCGGAGGCGAGCCATGCGGCGACCCGGGCGATGTCGGCAGGCACGCCGACCCGCTTGCAGGGGATCAGGGTTTTCAGCGCCTCCTCCGCTTCGGGCGTGGCCCACGCGGCACGATTGATCGCGGTCTTGATCGCGCCGGGGCAGATCGAGTTGACGCGTATCTTCTGCGGCGCCAGCTCCTGGGCGATCGACTCCATCAACAGCATGATGCCGCCCTTGGTGGTCGCGTAGTTGCAATGGCCGGCCCACGGGATTTCCTGGTGCACGGAACTGGTGAA
>DASUKQ010000105.1:0-7942 GCA_036278635.1 Rhodanobacteraceae bacterium | reverse complement strand
CACCGCGCCTTCGCCGTCGCACGATCCGGCGAGGAACGCGAGTTCTTCGGCACTCAGTTTGATGAAGTCGGCGAGCAGCAGCGCCCGCCAGATCGTGGGTGCGGGATCTTCTCCGCGCGGCCATAGCGGCGGACGCAGGTTCATGTCGTAGCTGACCAACGCGCCAGCGGCACGCGCGCGGGCCATGCCTTGCAACGTCGTCGCGGCCGACTCGGGTTCGGTCATGCTGCACGAGCCGGCGTGAAAGAGGGTGTCGGCAACAAAAACCGCGGGATCGAAATCGGCATCGCGGAACAGCAGGTCGGCAGCAGGCGGCCGGTAGAACGTGAAATCCCGCTCGCCGTTCGCCGCGTGCGAGACGAATGCGAGTGCGGTATTGGCGGCATCAGTGCGGCGCGCGTGCGAAATGTCCACGCGGGCTTCTGCGAGTTCGCGCAGCAGCAAGTCGCCGAAGACGTCGCGGCCGAACATCCCGACGAACGTCGAGGGTCCGCCGAGTCGCGCCACCGCGACGGCGACGTTGGCCGGTGCGCCGCCGGCGTGCGCGGTGAAGGTTGGCGCACTGCCCGACGTGCTGCCGTGGAAGTCGATCAGGGCCTCTCCGAAGCAGCAGACGGAGTTCATGCGGTGCGCGAACCCTTGAGGCCGTAGAACAGGATGTAGATGTAGCACAGCATCGGCAACACGAACGCGTGTTGCACGCCGATGTGGTCGGCCAGTGCACCTTGCGCAAGCGGGACCACCGCGCCGCCCACGATCGCCATCACCAGCAGGCTGGAGACCTTGCCCGTCAACGGCCCGAACTTCTCGATACCCAGCGTGAAGATGCTGGGGAACATGATCGAGTTGAACAACCCGATCCCGACCACGCTCCACATCGCCACGTGGCCATGGGTGAGCATGGTGGTCAACACCAGCAGCACCGCGATCGTCGCATTGAAACCGAGCAGCTTGCGCGTGTCGATGCGTGTCAACAACGCCGCGCCGATGAAGCGCCCGACCATCGCGCCGCCCCAGTACAGCGACACGAAACCGGCGGCACGACTTTCCGCCATGTCGCCGATCTGCGGCAGCGAGATGTAGTTGATCATGAAGCTGCCGATCGATACCTCCGCACCGACGTACACGAAGATCGCCGCCATGCCGAGCCACACCCGCGGATGCGCCAGCGCGTCCTTGAAGGTGTGCCGGGGATCGTCGGTTTGCTCGTCGGCCCCCTCCACCGGAGGCAGGTGGAAGATCCACACGATGATCGCCAACAGGAACAGCACGATGGCGATGCCGAGATAGGGGCCCTGCACGATGTGTGCTTGCTGCGCCTTGTAGACCAGTTGTTGCGCGGCCGGCAATTTGGCCAGCTCGGTGGCGCCCAGCACCGCGGTCGAGAGGATCAGCAGACCGCCGAGCTTGGGCGCGATCGTGGTACCGAGCGAGTTCAGCGCCTGCGCGAGGTTCAGCCGGCTGGACGCCGTGCGCGCCGATCCCAGCAGGCTGACGTACGGGTTGGCGGCCACCTGCAACAAGGTGATGCCACTGGCCAGGACGAAGAACGCGGCGAGAAACAGCGGATACCACTGCAGCGTCGCGGCGGGCAGGAACAGCAACGCACCGATGCCGGTCACCACCAGTCCGATGATGATGCCGAGGCGGTAGCCGAGCCGTGACACCACCTTGCCCGAGGGCAACGACATCAGGAAATACGCGCCGAAAAACGTGAACTGCACCAGCATCACCTCGGTGTAGTTCAGCGTGAACACCGACTTCAGATGCGGGATCAACACGTCGTTGAACGCGGTGATGAAGCCCCACATGAAAAAGATCGCGGTGACCACCGTCAGCGCGGTACGAGGACTTGCGGTTCCGACTTTCATGCGGTAATCCCCGTGCCGATCGACATGTGCGCGCCCCCCGCCAAGCGTGCTAGCTTGCCACAGTTGCGCCACATCCGAGGAGGTCATGGGTCATGTCAACCGTCCGCTTGTCCTGCGTGGTCGCCGTCGCATCCGCGTTGTGGCTGGGCTGCGCGGGCCCGGGCCACGCGGCGGCGGAGCGGGGAGAGGCGGCTTGGCACCAGGTCGATCCGATGATTGGAACCGGTGGCGATGGCCACACGTTTCCTGGCGCGACCGTGCCGTTCGGCATGGTCCAGTTGAGCCCCGACACCGCGATGCCGGACTTCAAGCACGCCTACAAGTGGGCCGCGGGCTATCGCCACGAGGACCACAGCATCCTCGGTTTTTCGGAAACACACTTTTCCGGCAGCGGCCATTCGGATCTCGGCGACGTGCTGTTGATGCCGGGCGTTGGCAAGGTGTCGTGGGATCCCGGCGATCCCGACAAGCCCGGCAGCGGCTACCGCTCGGAATTCAGCCACCAGAGCGAGGTTGCGCAGCCGGGCTATTACTCCGTGACGTTGGCGACCAGTGGCGTGCGTGCGGAGCTGACCGCCGGCAAGCGCGTCGGCTGGCATCGCTACACGTTTCCGGATAATCAGGAAGCCCACGTGTTGCTGGACCTTCGCCCCAGCATTTACGATTACCCCGGAAAGGTGTCGTGGGCGCGTTTGCGCGTGAGCGCCGACGGCACCGTGACGGGTTATCGCGAAACCCGCGGCTGGGCACCGGGGAGGCAACTGTATTTCGCGATCCGCTTTTCGCAGCCGATGACTTCGCACGAGCTCGTGAACCGCGAAACGGACATTCCGTACAAGGGCTTCAAGGGTCCGGCGTCAAATCCCGCCGGCAACGATGCGGTCGCGGGCAGGCAACTGGAAGGCGTATTCGAATTCGGCAAGCTCGCCGGGGCGCTGCTGGTGAAAGTGGCGATTTCGACCGTCAGCGCAGACAACGCCATCGCCAACCTCGATGCGGATGGCAAAGGCTGGGATTTCGATGCCCGCCGCGCCGAAGCGAAGCGGTCGTGGGTCAAGGCGCTGTCGGCGATCGAAGTGGATGCGTCACCGGAGGTCGAGAAAAACTTTTACACCGCGATGTACCACGCGATGATCGCGCCCAATCTCGCAATGGATGCGAACGGCGAATACCGCGGCCCCGATCACGGGGTGCACACCGCGAAGGATTTCATTTTTTATTCGAGCTGGTCGTTGTGGGACGTGTACCGCGCGCAGCAGCCGCTGATGGCGTTCCTGCAGCCGCCACAGCGCATCAACGATTTCGTGAATTCACTGATCGTGGCGCAACAGGAAAGCCCGTTCGGCATCCTGCCGGTGTGGGCGTACCAGGGCCTCGAAACCTGGTGCATGATCGGCTATCACGCGGTGCCGGTGATCGCCAATTTCTACATGCAGGGCTTCCGCGGTTTCGACGCCGATGCGGCGTTGAAGGCGATGGTCGCGAGCGCGACCTACGCGCCCTACGGCGATCTCGGCGACTACATGAGCCTGGGTTACGTGCCCATCGACAAGGAGCCGGAAGCGGCCTCCAAGACCGTCGAATATGCCTTCGACGACTGGACCATCGCGCAAATGGCCAAGGCCATGGGGCGTGCCGACATCGCCAAGAAGTTCCATCAGCGCGCCGGCAACTGGCGCAACGTGTTCGACAAGAAAGCCGGCTTCGTGCGCGCGCGCAAATCCGACGGCAGCTTCCGCACCCCGTTCGATCCGGCGGCGGTCGGCTACGGCAGCGACTACACCGAGGGCAACGCCTGGGAATATTCGTGGTACGAGCCGCAGGACATTGCCGGCCTGATCCGCGAACTGGGCGGCGCCGACCGGTTCATCGCCAAGCTCGACGCGGTGTTCGACACCAGGGTCGACCCGAAGGAATTCGCCCACGTCGAGGACATTTCCGGCCTGATCGGCTACTACGCGCAGGGCAACGAGCCCAGCCAGCACATCGCCTACCTGTACGACTACGCCGGCGCGCCGTGGAAGGCGCAGCAGCGCCTCACGCAGATCATGCACACGCAATACAAGCCGACCCCGGACGGTCTACCAGGCAACGACGACCTGGGCCAGATGTCGGCCTGGTACATTTTCACCGCGCTCGGGTTCTATCCGGTCGCGCCGGCCAGCAACCAGTACGTCATCGGCCGCGCGTTCGTGCGTCGTGCCGTGATGCACCTGCCCAACGGCAAGATCTTCACGATCACCACCCACGGGTTCGGCGACGGCCATCCCTACGTCGGCTCGGTCACGCTCGACGGCAAACCATTGGAGCGCGATTATCTGACGTACGCCGAGATCATGAAGGGCGGCACGCTGCATTTCACGATGCAGGCCGAGCCGAACAAGACCTGGGCCACGCAGCCGCAGGACCGGCCGTATTCGATGACGACGTATCCGTAGGGGCACGATGCCTTCTTCCTCAGGCAGATTCGTCGTGGCCGATGCTTTTGCTCCCTCCCCTTCAAGGGAAGGCGGCCGTAGGCCGAGCGCGTAGCGCCGGGTGGGGATGGGTTTTCTGCGAGCGTGATGCAACACCATCCCCATCCCGTCCTTCCCCTTGAAGGGGAAGGGGTCTCGCGTGATGACGGCACGAGCCGATCGAACAGGTCAATCGATGCCGAGCTTCTTCAACTTGTAGCGCAGCGCACGGAAGGTGATGCCGAGCTTCTTGGCGGCGGCGGTCTTGTTGTAGCGGGTTTCCTTGAGCGCCTTCACGATGGCGTCGCGTTCGATGCTGGAAATGTAGTCGTCCAGCCCCACGCCCTCGCCGAGATCCGGCGCCGCCTCGTCGTCGTCCAGGGGCTCGTCCTCGTCGTCTTCGCCGGCGTGCTCCACCGGTTCCAGCATCAGGTCGGCGGGCTCGATCACACCGCCTTCGCACAACGCGATCGCGCGTTCCAGCACGTTCTCGAGTTCGCGGACGTTGCCGGGGAAATCGTAATCCCCGAGCGCCTCCAACGCGGCGGGTTGCATCGCCGGGACCGGAACGCCAGCCTGGTCCGCCAGTCGCTTGAGAATGTGCGTGGCGAGCACCGCGATATCGCCGGCGCGCTCGCGCAGTGGCGGCACGCGCAACTCGATCACGTTGATGCGGTAATAGAGATCCTGGCGGAACTGTCCGGTCTGGACCAGGCGCGCGAGATCCTTGTGGGTGGCAGACAGGATGCGCGCGTCCACCGGCACCTCTCCGCGGCCACCGATCGGCCGCACCGCCTTCTCCTGGATCACGCGCAGCAATTTCACCTGCATGTGGATCGGCAGTTCCGCGACCTCGTCGAGGAACAGCGTGCCGCCGCTGGAGGTCTGGAACAGGCCTTCCTTGTCGGCATGCGCGCCCGTGAACGATCCCTTCTTGTGGCCGAAGAACTCGCTTTCCATCAGTTCCGACGGAATCGCGCCGCAATTGACCGGCACGAATGGCCCGGCGGCCCGCGGCCCGAGCTCGTGGATCGAACGGGCGACCAGCTCCTTGCCGACCCCCGATTCGCCGCTGATATAGACCGGTGCCTGACTGCGCGCGACCTTGGCGATGCGCGCGCGCACCTCGTCCATGGCCTGCGATTCCCCGACCAACCGGCTGGCCGGCGCTTGCTCGTCGTCCTGTTCCGCCGGCTGGCCCACGCGGAGTGCGGTCTGCACCAGGCGCCGAAGCATGTGGATATCGACCGGCTTGCTGACGAAGTCGAACGCGCCGGCCTTCAGCGCATCGACGGCCGCCTCGACATTGCCGTAGGCCGTGATCATCGCCACCGGGGTGTCCGGATAGTCGCGCGCGATTAGCTCGATCAGCTCGTGGCCGGTGCCGTCCGGCAGGCGCATGTCGGTGAAGCAGAGGTCGTAGCGGACCTCGCCCAGCATCTTTTTCGCGTCGCTGACATTGGCCGCGGTATCGACGTCGAGGTCCATCCGGCCCAGCGTGATGCTCAACAGTTCCCTGATGTCACGCTCGTCGTCGACGACCAGCACTGTTTGTTTGGTCATGCCTGCCCCGATGGATCCAACCCCGCTGCCTGCGAGGGTACCGCGGCCGGCGCGATGACGCCATGCCGGAATGCAGTGCACATCACGTTTCCACCCCCATCGACGTGCGTACGGGCGCGGTCAGGGTGATGCGGAAGCAACTGCCGCCACCGGCCACCGGCACGTATTCCAGGTTGGCCTGGTTGGCCTCGCACATCTGCTTGGCGAGGTACAGGCCGAGGCCGGTACCGTACTGGTGGGTGGTGAAAAACGGCTCGAAGATCTGCGCGGCGACCTTGGGCGGAATGCCGGGGCCGCGGTCGATCACTTCCAGCAGCGGCGGGCCGTTGTCGCTGGCCAGCCGTGCGACCACCATCACCCGCGCCGGCTCGTCGGGCAGGCGCCCGTAGCGCAGCGCGTTCTGGACCAGATTCCAGACGACCTGTTGCAGGTGCTGGGTGTCGGCCAGCGCCTCCACCGGGCGCGGGTACAGGAGCGGGCGCAGGCTGTCATGGCCGATGTCGTTGGCTTCCTTGTACTCGTCGACGAAACGCACCGCCCAGTTGTTGAGATCCAGCGAATCGGGTCGCGAGCGCTCGCGCCGCGAAAGCTGCAGGATATTCTCGATGATCTCGTTGACCCGTCCGCAATGATTGTTGATGATTTCGACCATGCGCTGGTCGGCATCGTTGATCTCTTCGGATTCCGCGAGCAACTGGGCTGAATAGCGGATCGCCGCCAGCGGGTTGCGGATTTCGTGCGCGATCGAAGCCGACAGCCGGCCGAGCGTCGTCAGCGTCAATTGCTCGGCGCGTTGCGACACCAGCGAGGTATCGTCGAGGAAGATCAGGACGAAGGAATCGTCGTGCGCGGACAACCGCGTGAAGCGCGGGATGATTTCCGGCGCGCCATCGGCCAGCGCGATCGCGCTGGCATCGTGTTCGTGGGTGGTGCGCCAGTGGTACAGGCGTCGGGACAGCTCCGGCGCCACCGTCCCGAGGTCGCGCTGCTCGATGCCGGGATTGCCCACGAGCATCCATGCCGATTCGTTGATCTGGTGGATGTGGTTGCCCTCGTCCACCAGCAATACGCCCGTTTTCATGCGGCGGATGATCAGGTCGTTGACCTGCGCGAGGTTGGCAAGGTCGCTGCCGCGTTGCTCGGCCAGCGCTTCGCTGGCGCGCATCTGGCTGCCGAGTGCGTAGCACAGGGCGGCGGTGGCGAAATACGCAACTCCGAACAGGCCGGCTTCGAGCAGCGCGTGGCCGACGTCGGCGGTATCCGGTACGAGCAGCGCCTGCGCGATCATCGCCAGCGTCGCCAGCGCCGCGAACAAGCCGCCGAGCCGGGGCGAAAGCAGCAACGCGGCCGCGCCGACGTTGATCACCAGCATCGCGGCGATGCCGGTGTGGGCGGCGGGGATCGTGACCGCGGCCAGGAATGCCGCGACGACGTCGATGCTGAGGAACACGCTGGTGCTGACGACCAACCTACGCGATCCGCGAAGGTTGCGCGCGACGGCGACCAGCGCAACCAGCAGGTAAATGACTGCGGTCGCCCGGGCGAGGGCCGGGTCCCGGAGCGGCATCCACACGAATGCGAGGCTGCTGAGCGAGAGCACCGTGTAGACCAGCGCCTGGAATACGCGGTATACATCGAGCACGCGCAATTCGCGCCGGATATGTTCGGCGATCCCGGTCTTGCCGCTGGTCATGATTGCCCGTGTCGTGGTCGCCACGCGCAGATCATGCTTCGGCCGGCGGGTTCGCACAAGACCCGCAAGGCATTTTCATGTTCCTGGTCGCGCCAGGTCGGGCTGGCGCCCGCATTGCGCCCGCCCGTGGCGGCCCGTAAACTAGCCGGCCCGCCCGTGCCGGAATAGCTCAGCTGGTAGAGCAACGCATTCGTAATGCGTGGGTCGGGGGTTCGATTCCCTCTTCCGGCATATCCTTCGGCCCGCCGCTCGGCGGTCGCGCGCGGACCTTGCCGCCGGCTTGTGCAGATGCACGCGCGCAGGGTAACGTGGCGTTTTCATGAATGCCGGGGAGCGACGATGAATGTTCGCCTTGCCGC
>DASUKQ010000104.1:0-5511 GCA_036278635.1 Rhodanobacteraceae bacterium | reverse complement strand
ATGCGCCAGCCATAGCCATAGCCCCAGAACAGCGTGCCGTCCCACGCGTGCTTGCGCTGGGAAATCGGCATGGGCGTGTAGGCCGTCCATTCCGCGTGCCGTTGCGGCGGCGACAGCCATGCCAGCTGTCGGGGCGTCGGCGCAAGCCAGTTCATCGCCCAGGTCAGCATGTCGTTGAGGCTGCAGCGCACGCCGCCGGCGGCGTCCATGGTCGTGGCGCGGACGATGGCGCCATGTGCGGGAATCGCAACAAAGTGGCCGTCTTCAACGATGTGCGGCTCCGCGACGTTGCCGACCTCGTCGCGATTCCACGTGCCGATCCGGCAGCGCGCCATGCCCAGTGGCTGGAAGACCTCGCGATGCATCAGCGTCGCGTACGGTGCACCGCCGGCTGCGGCCGCGACCTGCCCGGCCACGATGTAGAGCGTGTTGTCGTAGGCATAACCCGCGCGAAAACTGTAGGCGGGTTTCAGGTACTGCAGGCCCGAGATCACGTCGGCCGGCGTGAAGTGGTTGGGCGTCGGCCACAGCATCAGGTCGCCGGCGCCTTCGGGAAGGCCGCTGTGGTGCACCAGGAGGTCGCCGACCTGCATGTTCTTCGTGACCCATGGGTCGTACATGCGGAACGACGGAATGTATTTCGTGACGGGATCGTCCCAGCGCAGCTTGCCCTGCTGTACCAGCCGGGCGAGCAGGGTGGAGGTCATGGCCTTGGTGTTGGAGGCGATCTCGAACAATGTGTCGTTGTCGATCGGCTGACCCGACGCGAGCTTTCCGGCTTCGCGGGTGTAGACCACCCTGCCGTGGTCGATCACGCCAACCGCGAGACCCGGCAAGTGGTAATACGCGACCACCGCATCGACCAGCCGGTCGAGGTCGGCGTTTTGCTTCGTGGTCGGCGCGGCGGCCTGCGCGACGATCGACCAAAATGCCAGTGCCAGCATCATTGGCCGTCGCGCTGTGTGGAGAATCGACAGTTGGTGAACGCCCGCCAGCGCGGCTTTGAAGTCCCCCCCTTCAAGGGAGGATTTAGGTGGGGATGGGTTGCTTTCGAAGACCCCATCCCCCTCCCTACCTCCCCCTTGAAGGGGGAGGAGCAAAGCGCGCCAGTCCCGTCGCTGTGCGACATGGCGGCCGGTGACGGCTTTCTGCGAAGGCCGCCAAGTCTCATGCGGCCTCCCACTTCGATGCTTCCTGCTCGCCCGCGATCATTTCCTCGAAGGTTTGTCGCCGTCGCACCACCGCGTAGCGGCCGTGGTCGAGCAACACTTCCGCGGCCAGCGGTCGCGAGTTGTAGTTCGACGCCATGGATGCGCCGTAGGCGCCGGTGGCCTTGATCATCACAAGATCGCCCGCGCTGCACTCCGGCAATGCACGGTCACGCGCGAAGGTGTCGCCGGTTTCGCAGACGGGTCCGACGACGTCGTAGGTCTGCGACGGGCGCGGGCCATCCACCAGCGGTACCATGTCGTGCCATGCGTCGTACAGCGCAGGCCGCATCAGCTCGGTCATCGCGGCATCGAGTATCAGGAACTGACGTTGTTGGCCGTGCTTGACGCCGACCACGCGTGTCAGCAGCACACCCGCTTCGGCCATCAGCCAGCGGCCGGGTTCCAGCAGGACACGCCCCCCGAAGCCGGCGAGGGTGTTGCGGACCACGTCGACGTAATCCGCGATGGATACCGGTTTGTCGCGACCCGCGCGATAGCACACGCCGAGCCCGCCACCAACGTCGATGCTGCGGATCGTGTGCCCGACTGCGGCGAGTTCACGCCACAGGGCGGCGGTGCGCTGCAGCGCCGCCCGGATCGGATCGAGGCTCAGCATCTGCGAACCGATGTGCACGTGCAGGCCGTCCAGCCGCACGTGGGTCAGCGCTGCGCTGTCGGCAAACCATCCGCGCGCCTCGTCGATGCCGGCGCCGAACTTGTTTTCCGTTTTGCCGGTGGAAATCTTGCCGTGGGTGAGGGCGTCGACGTTCGGATTGATGCGTGCGGATGCGTACGCGGTGACACGTCGTTCCGCCGCAATGCGCTGCAGGAGTTGCAGTTCGTCCATCGACTCCACGTTGAATCTTGCGATGCGCGCGTCCAGCGCACCCACGATTTCTGCCGCGGTCTTGCCGACGCCGGAAAACACGATCCGGTTGGCGGGAATGCCGGCGCGAAGGCAGCGCCACAATTCGCCGCCCGAAACGATGTCGGCACCGAGCCCGGCTTCGGCCATCAGTTGCAGGATCGCGATGTTCGAGTTGGCCTTGGCCGCGTAGCAGACTTGCGCGCCCAGTCCGTGGAGCGTCGTTTGCAGGGCATCGATACGCTGCCGGATCGCACTCGCGGAATAGATCTGGCACGGCGTGCCCACGCGCCGTGCCAGGGAGGGGAGTTCGACACCGTCCAGGCATGCGGCGTCCGGGCATGCGGGGGCGGCGTGGGCAGTCGTGGCGGTCATGTCATGCCAGTGGTGCGGATTGGAAGCTTTCGAACGGGAGTTCCACTGCTGGCGTCATTCCCGCGAAAGCTGGAATCCAGTGCCTTTGACGACGGAGAAACACTGGATTCCGGGTTCCGCCGCGATGAAGCTGCGGCGGCCCCGGAATGACGAGCAGAAACGTGGTGCTTGCGCTATATGCGTTTTAGTAACCCGCCGCCAGGCCCGCCGAACGATGCGGATCGCTCGCGCCTTCCAGCATGCCGGTCTCCGGATTGACCAGGATCGATTCCAGCACGCCAAGGCGGCGTTCCTTGAGCGTGTAGCCCATCGCCTCGAGTTGCTGCTTCGATTCCGGCGTCAGCAAACCCGGTCCGACGTAAACGACATCCGGATACCACTGCATGTGGACGTGGGGTGCATTGACGGCCTGCTGCATGTTCATCCCGAAGTCGACCACGTTGATGATGCTTTGCATCGTGGTCGAAATGATGGTGGCGCTGCCGGGGCTGCCGCTCAGCATGAATGGCTTGCCATCCTTCAGCACGATGGTTGGCGTCATCGAACTCAACGGTCGCTTGCCAGGCTCGACCTGGTCGGCCTTGCCCTGGACCAGCCCCGCGCCATTGGACGCTCCCGGTTTGGCCGTAAAGTCGTCCATTTCATCGTTGAGGAAAAAGCCGGTGTCGCCGGCGATCTGCTTGATCCCGAACAGGAAGTTGATGGTGTAGGTCACGGCGACGGCGTTGCCATGGCTGTCCATCACCGAATAGTGCGTCGTGTTGTTGCCCTCGCTGGGGGGCAGGAAGCTCTCGATCTCGGACGATGGGGTCGCCTTGTCCGGCCGGATCGTCGAGCGCAAGGACGCTGCGTAGCCTGCCGACAGCAGCTTCTGCATTGGGATGTGCACGAAATCCGGATCGCCCAGGTAGGTGTTGCGGGTCGCGAAGGCGCGGCGCTCGGCTTCGGCAAAGTAGTGCACGAACTTGACCGAACCATAGCCCCAATCACCGACAGGCAAGGGCTTCAGGATGTTCAGCGCCAGGCACATGGTGGTGCCGCCGGAACTGGGCGGTGGCGCCGAAAGAATCGTGTAACCGCGGTATTCGCATTGGAGCGGCTTTTTCCATTCCGCGTCGTAGGCGGCGAAATCCCTCATGCTCAGGATGCCGCCGTTGGCATTGCTTGCCTCGACCACCGCCCTGGCGATGGAGCCCTTGTAGAACGCGTCGGTACCACCCCGGGCGATTTTCTCCAGGGTGTTGGCCAGGTCCTTTTGCACCAGACGGTCGCCAGCCTTCCACGGTTTGCCGCCGTGGCCGAAAATGGCGGCCGAGCGGGGATACTTGTTGAGCGCTTCGAGACGCCCGTTGAGGATGCTCGCGTCGCCTGCCTGCAGCACGAATCCGTTGCGGGCCAGCTCGATCGCCGGCTGGATGACCTGCCGGACGCTCATCGTGCCGTATTTTCCGAGCGCCGTATCGAGGCCCATCACCGTGCCCGGCACGCCGACGCCCAGATAGGTGTCGGTACTGCGACCTTCGACCACGTTGCCCTGGGCATCGAGGAACATGTTCGGACTCGCCTTGAGCGGCGCCTTCTCGCGGAAGTTCAGGAACAGGTCCTCGCCATCGGCGAGATGGATCGTCATGAAGCCGCCGCCGCCGATGTTGCCGCAACACGGTTGCGTCACGGCCAGCGCGTAGCCCACCGCGACCGCCGCGTCGATGGCATTGCCACCCTGCTTGAGGATTTCCAGTCCTGCCCGTGTCGCGAGGTGCTGGTCCGAGACCACCATCGCGTGCCTTGCCGTCACCGGCCTGGCTTGTTCCAGTGCGGCGCGGGTTGCGGCGGGAACGTGCGCGAAGATGGATGTACCGGTCGCACCGGTTGTCCTGGCGGGCGCCGCCGCGGTGCGGGCCGCGTTGTCCGCAGGCGTGTTGCCGGCGCGGGGCGCGTTGCCGTTGCAGCCGGCGATACCGGGTACGAGCAGGCACGCGGCCAGCAGCGCGGGCACGCGATGACGGGAACACCAGGACGCCGACCGTGTCGCGACGGAGCACCACGCAGCTTTACCCACCATGTTCACCTTCCTGATTGATTCCACGAGCATAGTCACCGTTCCCGGGAGTGGCCAATGAAAAAATGCGCGCCCTGCATAGCCGCAGGTTGTGAAGCTGCCGGGAAATCCGGATCGATTCCATCCATGCCTTGCGTCGCCCTGTCACCCCGGATGGATCCCGGTGAACCGCCATGGCATCGATCATCCGCCCCAGAATCCGGGCGATGGTGGTGACAGCAGGCCACCCCGCAGCCTGACGCCGTCGGCATGGTCACTCGCCAGCCACAGCGGGCCATCCAGGTCGACGAATGCCGCTTCGCGCGCGATCTCCAGCGCCGGTGCGATGCCGAGCGAAGATCCCACCATGCAACCGACCATGATCCGGAAGCCCTCGGCACGTGCGGCGCGCAGCAGCCGCCAGGCCTCGGTCAGGCCGCCGGTCTTGTCCAGCTTGATGTTGACCGCCTGGTATCGGTTGTGCAGTCGGGGCAGGTCCGACGTGACGTGGCAGGCTTCGTCCGCACAAATGGGGATCGGGCCGGAATACCCGAGCAGGGCCTCGTCCGCGTCGGCCGGCAGCGGTTGCTCCAGCAGGCTTGTGCGGACCCGCTCGAGCACCGGCTGCATTTCCCGCAGCACGTCGATCGTCCAGCTTTCGTTGGGATCGACGATGAGGTCGGCGGCGGGTGCGGCGCGTCGCACGGCTTCGATGCGCGCGGCCGGATCGTCGGCATCGACCTTGATCTTGATCAGCTTGGCGTCCGCGATGCGCGAAGCCGCTTGTTCCATTGCCTGTGGAGTGTCGAGGCTGACGGTCAGTGCGGTGACCAGTGGTGCGCGCGGCGGCCTTGCCAGTTGCGCCCACACCGGAACGCCGCTGATCCGCGCGCCGAGGTCCCACAAGGCGGCGTCCAGCGCGTTGCGCGCCGCGCCAGGCGGAAGGCGTGCCTGCAATTCGTCCCGGCCCATGCCGGCGCGCAGGTCCTCGCGCAACGCATCCATTTCATCGAGCACCGATG
>DASUKQ010000103.1:0-75395 GCA_036278635.1 Rhodanobacteraceae bacterium | reverse complement strand
GGACCGTAACAATCCCTGGCGACTGTGGCGCGGGTGGCAACGAACAGGTGCGGCCCGGGGATCAGGCCGTCGTCGATCGCCTTCTGGACCTGCACGTCGGCGTACCCCGCACCTTCGGTGCCGAGGTCGCGCAGCGCGGTGAAGCCGGCCATCAGCGTGTCGCGCACATGGTTGACCGCCTCGATGGTGCGATACGGTAGGGGTTCCTCCAGCACCTGGTCGTTCCACAGGGTTTCGTTGTACGGGTGCAGGAAGATGTGCGAGTGAGCGTCGATCAGGCCAGGCATCAAGGTGGTGCCAGGAAGATCGATCTCCTTCGCATCCGGGGGGACCTTGATCGAAGCGCGCGGCCCGACCGCGACGATCTTGTCGCCGTGCACCAATACCACCCAGCCCGCATGCGCCTGTTCGCTGCGCGCGTCGAACACGCGATCGGCCCTCAGCAGGTAATGGGTCGCGGGCGCGATGGGTTTGTGCTGCGCGCTGGCGGCCAGCGCAATCAACGAGACACCGACTGCGACCAGCAGTTTGCGCAACGACATGGCGCTCCCCTCCCGGATTCCGGTCGGCATAGACTACGCCCACGCAGCAGGTGAAGTCGACGGACATTGGCCTTCGACGCCGCGCCGGACGCCACGCCCAGTGCAATTTGCACGCTTGCCCCAATGGGCGGATACTTGCCCGGGCACTGCATCCGTTTTCGCGTCCGGAGGGGACCGAGCCATGAAGAAGACGTTGCGTGTCATTCTGGGAGCCGCACTGCTGGCCGGCGTGGCTGTCGCCGCACAGGCGGAATCACCGAGCCACAAATCCATCGCGCACGGCAAATTCCTGGTCGACTACGGCGGCTGCCATGACTGCCACACGCCAGGCTGGGCCGAAAACGGCGGCCACGCGCCGAAGGCCGTGCTGCTGACGGGCGGCGGCATGAACTTCCAGGGGCCATGGGGCACGACCTACGCGCCCAACCTGCGGCTGTACGTGCACAAACTGACGGTGAAGGAATGGATCGCCAGGCTGCGGGCGCTGAAGGCGCGTCCGGCGATGCCGTATTGGACATTCCGTTATTTGAGTGACAAGGACCTCACCGACATGTACGCCTACATCCATTCGCTGGGACCCGCGGGCAAACCCGCGCACGATTGGGTGCCCCCCGGACAGGAAGCGCCGGCTCCGTACTTGAAGCTGGTGCTGCCGCCGCCACCGGCGGTCGTGCACGACGGACATTGATGCACCCACGGCGTTGACCGTGATCGCACGGGTGTTGATGCCGCCAGGTCCTCGCGCGTGATCGCGTTGCCGTCGCTCACGCGTTGGCCAGCCTTGCCAACTCGGCTTCGCGGAATCCCGCGGCGCGACGCGCGTCGAGGTTGAATGGACCGCGCAGGCCGGTCGGCACGTATTCGCGCAACAGTTCAGCGAAGGTTGCATCGGGATCGCGGCCTTCGCGCTCGCAGCACCAGCGGAACCAGCGCGTGCCCGCAGCGACGTGCGCAACCTCCTCGCGCAGGATGATTTCCAGGATATCGGCGGTGATGTCGTCACCGACGCCACGCAGGCGCACGATCATGCCCGGCGTCACGTCGAGGCCTCGCGCTTCCAGCACGCGCGGCACCAGCGCCATCCGGGCAAGGCAGGAGCAAGCCGTCTTGACGGCCATTTCCCACAGCCCGTTGTGGGCGTCGAAGTCGCCATAGGCGTGGCCGAATTCGGCAAGACGCGCGGACAGCATGGCGAAGTGCCGCGATTCGTCGTTGGCGACGCCCACCCAGTCGCGATAATAGTCGTCCGGCATGCCGCGAAAACGATACACCGCGTCCCATGCGAGGTTCATCGCGTTGAACTCGATGTGCGCCACTGCATGCACCAGCGCGGCGCGTCCGTCGTCGCTGCCGAGTCCGCGTCGGGGCACTTCGCGTGGCAAGACCAGCCGCGGTCTCTCCGGACGGCCCGGCGCGCCGATAGGAAGCGGCGCCACGTCATCGTCTTCGGGCGACAAGCGCCCTTCGCGCAAGGCTTCGAATGCCTGGCGCGTCAGCGCAACCTTCTGGTCGGGTCGCGAACTGTCCAGGCATCGCTTCGCGACTGCGAACAGGCCGCTCATCCGACCGTGCCCGATCCCTGCTCGATCAATCCCTTGTCCATCGCCACCTCCAGCGACACGGGGCGATAGACCGGTTGTTCGTACCATTTGAGCCACACCGAGGGATCGATCGTTTCGTGGATGCCGCCACCGAGTACGCGCTGGAACGGCCTCTTGAAAACCCGGTAGATGCCTCCGATGAACGTCGCATAGGAATCGTTGGGGACGTCGAGCTCGGCGCCCGCCGCCGGCACGAAATCCTTGCCGAAAGCGAGTCCGGCACCCCGGGCCTTGGCCTGCATCCAGTCCAGCGTGATATCCGGCAGGGTGTCGGGACTGTGCCCTGCACCGTCGGTTGCTTCGCCGCCGCCGACGTCGGAATGCGCGCCGATGAACCAGCGCTGTTCGACCTCGATCTGTTCGGGCTTCCAGGCGATCGGCGATCCTCCCGGAGCCGGGGGTTGCGCGGGGCGCGTCCACTTGGTTGGCTTGAAGTCCGCGCGGTGTTCGTCGAGCGCGAGCGCCTGGTACGCGTACTGGACGATCTTGCTGAGGTCGGTGTCGTGGAACGCGTAGCGGCTGCGCGCAAACGGAAACCACGACGCGACGCCGGGAATGCCGAGCGCACCGACCGTGTCCCACACACCGATGAAGCGGATCAGGACATCGTGCGAATGCGCGGTCCGGAACGCCAGCATCGCCGGATCGTCCGGGTGCAGGTTGTTGCGGTAAAGCGCGTAGGCCGCATTGACATCCGACTCGGGCACCTCACCCTTGTCGTCCGGCCGCAGCAAGCCGCATTTGCGGACCAGGCCGCCGAGACTGCGCGCGGTGTAGGCACCGCGGCTGAAACCGAGCAACCAGATTTCATCGCCGTCCCGCCACGTCTTCGACAACCACCGGAAGCCGGCCTTGACGCTGTCCGACAACCCCAGTCCGAACGCCCCGCCCAGCAGGTGCGCCAGTCCCGGCTTGACGCCGACGCCCGCGAAATACCTGCAGACCTGTTCGCGACCGGTCGCGTCCGCAGGCGCAACCAGCCGCCAGAAGCGCTCGACGTTGGTGCGCGTTTTGGCCTTGCTCCAGGTTCCGTCGAACAAGGCGATCAGGCGGCGCGGCATGGCTCCCTCACGCGCTGCGCCGCTGTGCCTTGGCCTCGTCCGAACGCGCGAATTCGAGTTGGCGCAGGTACTCGGGCTCGACACCGGTGACGTAGCGCCCGGAGAAACAGGAATCGTCGAAGTGCTTGAGGTTTTCGTTGCCCTCGGCGACCGCGTCGATCAGGTCCGGCAGATCCTGGTACACCAGCCAGTCCGCGCCGATGGTTTCACGTATTTCCTCGACGGTGCGGCCATACGCGACCAATTCCGTCGGCGCCGGCATGTCGATGCCGTACACGTTGGGATAGCGCACCGGCGGCGCAGCCGAAGCCAGGTACACGTTCCGGGCGCCGGCGTCGCGAGCCATCTGGACGATCTGGCGCGAGGTCGTGCCGCGCACGATGGAGTCGTCCACCAGCAGCACGTTCTTGTTGCGGAATTCGAGCGGAATCGGATTGAGCTTGCGGCGTACCGAGCGCACCCGCTGGCCCTGCCCCGGCATGATGAAGGTCCGGCCAATGTACCGGTTCTTGACGAAGCCTTCGCGGAACGGCACGCCCAGTTGGGCCGCCAGGGCCGAGCCCGCGGTGCGCGACGTATCGGGAATCGGGATGACCGCGTCGATGTCGTGATCGGGCCGTTCGCGCAGGATCTTCGCCGCAAGCTTTTCGCCCATCCGCAGCCGCGCCTTGTACACCGACACGTCCTCGATCATCGAATCGGGCCGCGCCAGGTACACGTATTCGAAGATGCACGGCGCGTGTACCGCGCCTTCCGCGCAACGCCGCGACGAAAGCCGGCCATCCAGGCCCACGAACACGGCCTCGCCCGGCGCCACGTCGCGCACCAGCCGGAAGCCCAGGATGTCGAAGGCCACCGACTCCGACGCAAAGGCATACTCCTTGCCTTCGGGCGTGTCGCGCTCGCCCAGGCACAGCGGCCGGATGCCGTACGGATCCCGGAACGCCAGCACGCCGTAACCCACGATCAACGCCACGCAGGCATAACCGCCACGCGCACGCGCATGCACGCCCGCGACGGCCTTGAACAGCTCGTCCGGATCCAGCGCATGGCGATCCTGGATCTGCAGCTCGTGGGCCAGGATGTTGAGCAGGATCTCCGAATCCGAATCGGTGTTGATGTGACGGCGATCGTTTTCGAACATCTCGCGCCGCAACTGCTCGGTGTTGATGAGGTTGCCGTTGTGCGCGAAGGCGATGCCGTAGGGCGAGTTGACGTAGAACGGCTGGGCTTCCTCGGTGTCTTCGGCGCCGGCGGTCGGGTAGCGGCAATGCCCGATGCCCGCGTGGCCCTTCAATTCCTGCATGTCGCGGGCGCTGAACACGTCGCGCACCAGGCCGGGCCCCCGCCGCATGTGCAGCTTGCGGCCGTTGTAGGTGGCGATTCCGGCGGCATCCTGCCCGCGATGCTGCAGGACCGTCAACGCGTCGTACAACGCGGTGGCCACTTCAGTCTTGCCGACGATGCCGATGACTCCGCACATGCTGGTCTCGAGGTTGTGTCGCGGCGCGGCGGGGCGCCGTTCACGGGGCGCCATTGTCCCATACCACCCTGCGGTCCGGCGTGCCTTGGTGCACGCCCCGACGTGGATGGCGCAGCCGGTTCCGCCAGAGGTCCGGCCGCCTTTTCCCCGGGCGATATGGGGATTCGTGGCAGCGCAGGCAAGGACTTGCCGCCGATTTCCAGATAACGGGTCACGTCGGGCGGAAGCCGCCCTGCAAACCACGTGGCGCCGTTTTCGAACGCCGGCAACAGCATCGATTGCCGCCACCAGGCCGCCTCGCGCGGAACGGCGGTGAAACCGAGCATCAGGACCGCGAAGGTCACCAGCAGCAGTCCGCGGGCGAGGCCGAACAGCATGCCGAGGAAGCGGTCGCCCCCGCCGAGGCCGCCGCGATCGATCAGCTTGCGAACCATCCAGCCCAGCAGCGCGCCGACGACCAGCACGCCCAGGAAACAGGTGAGGTAACCGGCAATGAGGCAGGCGGCGGGTTCCTGCAGGAACCTGCCGTAGAACCCCGCGACCCGGTCGCCAAAGGCCCATGCCACCCAGAACGCCGCGATCCAGCACAGCAGCGACAACACCGAGATCACGAACCCCCGCCACAGACCGAACAGCATCGAGAGCGCGAGCACCACAAGGATCAGTATGTCGGCGGCATTCATGTTTCTCGAGCCATGTGGCAAACCGGCTGTCGTGGAACGTCAGGCCGGGGAACTCCTGGCCATGGATCGCGGCTCCGAAGGCCGTCGTGTCGTTGCAGGTTCGATTTGTTTTCCCTCCACCGAAGCACCGCGTCATGCAGCGATCCGGACGATCGCACAACTATTCCGTGACGATGTTGCCCTTGATCTTGATGCGATCGGCAATCCGGCTGCGCGCGGTTTCGGCGCTGTCGCGCGTTGCAAACGGGCCGGCACGCACGCGCCACAATTTCCCTTTCGAGGTGTTCACGCTGTCGACGTAACCATCGAACCCCTGGCCGCGCAGGCGGTCGCGCAACTTGTCGGCCGCGGACTGGTCGCTGAACGCCGCAAGCTGCACGGCCCACGCGCCGGCCTGCGTCGCGGGCAGCGCGAAGGCCGGTGCATCGCCGGTCTGGTCGACGGTCGCTGCGTCCACCGTCATCGCCACGTGCTCGAAATCCTTGAGCTTGAGGCGTGCGGCTTCCGCCGTCGCCTTGCTGGAAAATGGCCCGACGCGCACCCGCAGGACCTGTTTGCCCTGGAACGTTTCCGGCGTCGCCAGGGCCGTGAACCCACGCTGTTTGGCATCGGCCACCAGTTTCCTGGCACTGGCGTGATCGGCGTAGATCCCGAGATTGACGGTGTAGACCGTGCCCGCTGCCGCGCCCGCGCCGCCCGGCAGCGGCTCCGGTTTCGCGGGCGCAACCTGGGCGGATTGGCCCGGGGATGGTTTCGCCACCTCCTGCGTGGCTCCGGTCGGCGGGGTTGAGGCGGACGGGCCGGTTTCCGGCGCGGATGTCGTCGGGGCCGATGCTTCCGCCGGCTCCTGCGGCACGGCCGTCGATGCGGCCGACGCGGCCCGCTGGTTTGCGCCGCCCAGGTCGAGCGTCGCGACATGATCGGGATCCGCGATCGCGGCCGCGCCAACCGAACCGGCGCTGGCACTGTCCGGCCCGACCTGCAATACGCGCGTCTGCATCTCGCCGCTCGGTGGCGGCGGGACGTTCACGCTGGTCGTCTCGGGCCCCGACCGGCTCGGCAACAACATCGGCACGAAAATCACCGCCAGCGCGATCAACACGACCGCCCCAACAAGACGTTTCTTCAAGCCTGAATCCATCGATCTACCACCAGGAGCGAGTGAGTGTCGGGAAGCGGGTCAGCCTCGGCAAGCGAGCGCGTGCTGGCATTGAACGGCGCGCCTCAGCGCGTCCACTCGGACGCCGGTTTGCGGTCGCGGGACATCGTTTGATCATCGACGGCAAGGTTACACCGCACAGCCACCACCAAGTGCGCGGACAAAATTATACGTGGCGCGCGCGCAGGACCACAGCCACCACATGGAAGCTGCCGAACGCGAGGATCCTGTCTTCGATGGAAGCCTCGGCAAGCGCCGCCGTCAGTCCCGTGGCGATGTCCGGGAATTCGCGGCAGGACGCCGTCGGCAATGCCGCACGCACGCGCACGGCGAGGCGTGCCGTGGTCTCGCCGCGCGGCGATTCGTCGTCCAATCCCGCGAGATACCAATGATCGATGCGATCCCCCAGCGCCGCCACGATGCCCTCGATGTCCTTGTCTGCCAGCGCGCCGAACACGGCTCGCGTGACCCCGGCAACGGGATGCCGATCCAGCCAGCGCGCCAGTTCGCGCGCCGCCTGCGGATTGTGGCCCACATCGACCACGAGGTCCGGACCGCTTTGCAAAAGCTGGAGCCGCCCGGGAAGCAACTGGCGATCGTCGAACGCATGGGACCGTTTCGCGATCGCGGCGTGGTCCCAGCGAACGCGTTCCCCGAGCGCGTGCAGCGCCGCGATTGCCGTCGCGGCGTTGTGGTACTGGAATGCACCGTCCACGGCGAGTTCGCCACGCAACACGACCGCGCTGGCGTGGCCTTCGGCCGGCGCAATGTAGCGGGACTGCGCCGGATCGCGATGCCACCACGCCAACTCGCCGATCTCCGGCGACCAGCCGAAATCGCGTCCGAGGACCTCCGCTTTTGCACCGATCGCGCGGGCATGGTCGAGCAGTGACCGGGGCGGGCTGGTTTCGCCCACGATCGCGGGCCTGCCCGAGCGGAAGATGCCCGCCTTCTCGTACCCGATCGTCTCGCGGTCGGGGCCGAGGTATTCCATGTGGTCGAGATCGACCGTTGCCACGATCGCGCAATCGGCGTCAATGATGTTGACCGCGTCCAGTCGCCCTCCGAGTCCGACTTCCAGCAACGCGACATCCAAGTTCGAGCGCGCAAACACGTCCAGTGCGGCCAGCGTGCCGAACTCGAAATAGGTCAGCGGTGTGTCGCCGCGCGCCGCCTCCACCCGTTCGAAGGCCTCGACGAGCGTGATGTCCGGGACCTCGACGCCATCGATGCGCACACGTTCGTTGTAGCACAGGATGTGCGGCGAGGTGTACGCGCCGACATGCGTTCCACCTGCGCGCAGCATGGCTTCCAGGAACGCCACCACCGAGCCCTTGCCGTTGGTGCCGCCGACCGTGATCACCACCGGTGCCGGCCGCGGCGCACCCATGCGGTGCCACGCCCGGCCCACCCGATCAAGGCCGAGGTCGATGCCACGCGCGTGGATCCGTTGCTGGTAATCCAGCCATTCGGCAAGTGATCGGTGCATCACGCCATTCTCGCATCACACTCGTCGCCGCCAACCGGTGCCGCCCACCACGCAGCCCAGGCGCGGGCGAAAGTCCATGAATGGCCGTCATCGAAACGCTTCCCGCAGCGCGCGATCGACGGCGCGCGATCTGCTTAAGGAAAGGCGCCGGGCCAGCACACCGGCCTCGGTGTCAAGCCACCTTCGCGCGCTGGGTCAGGATCGCCAGCAAGTCGGCGACGCGATCGCGCAACTCCCGGCGGTCGCAGATCATGTCGATCGCCCCGTGTTCGAGCAGGAACTCCGAGCGCTGGAAACCTTCCGGCAGCGTTTCGCGCACGGTCTGCTCGATGACCCGCGGCCCGGCAAACCCGATCAACGCCCGGGGTTCGGCGATGTGGATGTCGCCCAGCATCGCAAGGCTCGCCGAGACCCCGCCGGTGGTCGGGTGGGTCAATACCACGATGTACGGCAGGTGCGCGCGGCGCAGCCGGCCCAACGCGGCGGACGTCTTGGCCATCTGCAACAGCGATTGCAGGCCTTCCTGCATGCGCGCGCCGCCGGTCGCGGTGAAGCACACGAGCGGGATCCTCTCGTGCAACGCGGATTCGGCCGCACGGGTGAACTTCTCGCCCACCACCGAGCCCATTGAACCGCCCATGTAGGAAAACTCGAACGCGCACGCAATGATCGGTATCGACTTCAGGTTGCCGTGCACCGCGACCAGTGCGTCCTTCTCGCCGGTGTTCTTCTGCGCCGCGAGGATGCGGTCGCGATATTTCTTCGAGTCCCTGAATTTCAGCGAATCGACCGGGGCCAGGCCCGCATCGAGTTCGTCACCGCCCGCGTCAAGGAATGTCGCCAGCCGCGCGCGTGCGCTGATCGGGTGGTGGTAACCGCATTTCGGGCACACCATGAGATTGCGTTCGAGCTCGGGACGGTACAGCCCGATGCCGCAGCCCGAGCACTTTTCCCACACGCCTTCGGGCACCTTGCCCTTGGCGGGCGCGCCTTCGGTGCGGATGTTCGGCGAAGTCAGCTTCTGCAACCAGGACACGGGTGGATCCCTCGCGGCGCGTTCGGCTGCCAAGGATACATCGGACGCAAGCGGGCTTGCCGGTCAGGCCTTGCCGGCAGGTGGCTCCTCCTGCTCGGCGCGTGGTGCATCCACGCGCCCCCACATCAATTTCCAGCCGACAAACAATATGATGGCGAGCCCCAACGCGAGCAGGAGCTTGCCGAGCAGTTGCTGGTCGCCCAGCAGGTAATTGCTGCACAGGCGCTCCGGCGAAATCAGGTACAACCATCCAAGCCGCAGCGCCGTCGCGATCGCTTCCGTCAGGAACACTCCCCGCACCACGAAGCCGGCCCGCGGCCAGCTCAAGGCAATCGGTGCGCCGATCAGCAACGGCACGCTCAGGAACTTCGCGACCGCGAACCTCGGGTCGTCCACCGCCGCGTCCATCGCCCGTGGCAGCATCCATACCATTCCGGCCAGCGACGCCAGCAACAAGCCGCTGATCCCGCGGTGGTTCCAATCGTCGAGGCGCCGCGCGAGCCATGTGGGCGTTCCCGATGCCAACAACCATCCCGCCAGCGCGAGGAGCGGGATCTGCACCAGCATCTGCAGGGTCATCATGGATTCGAGCGCATGCCGCAACGGGGGTATGGCAAGGACCGCCCAGAGCGCCACGCCGGCAAGCCACGGGCGGGCCGTCGGATTCATGGCGACAACCGCCGCGTGACGTAGCGAACCGCGCCCCGCGAATCGTCCCAGTCCATGATCCCGACGAGCCGCCCCCAGGGATCGACGACGGCGATCGCGGCGTTGTGCACGAATCCGCCCAAGCCATCCGGCACGGCGACGACGCCGAACACGTCCATCAACTCGGTCAGGTCGGCCGCATCGACCGGGCGTGCCGCGATCCAGCCGTTGCCGCGCGCGCCGTGCAGGCGCTGGTAGCGTGCCAACGCGGCGGGATCGTCGCGCCCGGGATCGAAACTGACGCTGAGCAACGTGACCTTGCCCGCGGCGATCGGCCCGGCCAGCTCGTCCTGGAGGCGCGCGAACTCGCTGCCCTGCACCGAGCAATACGTGGTGCAACGCGTGTAGATGAAGTCGACCAGCAGCCAGCGCCCGCGCAAGGCACCGAAATCGGTGCGCGCGCCGCTGGCGGTCTGCAACGGCAACGGTGGCACGGCACGCGGGTGTTCCCGGACGCGGATACGGCGGGCCGTCTCGGTGGTATAGGCACGAAATCCGTCGGTGACCTCGGCCAGTACGCCGATGCCCGCTGCAACCAGGACAAGGCTAACCAGTAGCGTCCGGAGTACCGACACCCGACCCCCCGGGTAACCGCGCCCCGGCCGTCGCAGGAGGTGGCGCCTTGAGCAACCCGACGCTGATCCTGACCGCGAAATACAGCATCGCCAGCACCACCAGGATTGCACCGATCGAACCGATCCCGTCGGTGAACGTCCAGGCTTGCAGGTGCTCGGCCATGCGCCGCGGTACGCTCAGGTGCCCCGCATCGAGGAACGCCAGCAGGAAGATCAGCGCGCCGCCCACGTAGATCGGGAAGCCGACCCGGTCGGCACTCGAGTTGGGCGGCGCATGCTGCCGTTCGCCGATGAGGTGGTACATGAACGCGAGCACCATCGCGAGCACGCCCAGCAACAGGTAGAAATGGAAGTGTCCAGGTACCCATTGGGTGTTGTGCATGACGCGGTTGATGCGGATGGTGCTGTCCAGCACGGCGCCGAACCCGCCCGCAATCCAGCCGAACAACGACAGCAGCAGCAGCCGTGGCGGCATGCTCCACCGCATGTTGGCCCGATACAGGTTGGTGAACGCGCCCCATGCGGTCACCACCACAACGGGGAAGCCTGAGGTCCACGAAACGATCTGGCCCATGACGAGGAACCAGTGCGGCTCGGCGTAGTCCATCAGCAGGTGATGCGGGAACACGGTGATCACGAATACAGTGGTCGCGGCCCAGCCCCACACGAACACGCGCGAGAGCGGATAGGGCTTGCCGGTATAGCGCGACAACAGCTCGTAGATTGCGATCACGCCCATGTAGATCGCGGCGTTGATGTACATGTGGCCGAACCAGTAGATCAGCGTCTTGGTGAACAACGCATCCAGCGCGACCTGCGGATAGAAGATGTTGACCAGGCTCATCACCAGCACCACGGCGCCGGCGAGGATACCCAGCGAGTTCGCGATGATCATGCTGGTGCTCGCGACCACCGTCTTGGAATGGTTGGGATCGACCTCGCCGCCGAACAGCCACTGCCAGCCCATCGCGCGGCCGAGGTTGCCGTACACCTTGATGATCCCGGCCGCCGCGTCGAGGTAGAAGATCAGCATGCCCACGCCGATCAGCAGGTAGCCGAGCATGAACAACGCCGCGGCATGCGGGCTCCACATGCCCACGCCGTGGGTGGGCAGGGGGTACAGGAACGTCCACAGCGCCGCGTAGCCCCCGCCGAAGATCGCGATGATGATGCAGACCGCACCCAGCATGAACAATACGTAATTGGTGACGAACGCCCACAGGTGCAACTTGACGTACTTGCGCAGGAAGAACCACATCACTGCGGTGCTGGCCAGCACCATGGTGCCGACCATGCCTGCGCCGTGCATCGACAGGAGCTTGTAGAACATCGCCGGTGGCACGCCGAGCCAGGTGGCCTGTGACGAGCGCATGGTCAGCCCGATCAGCATCATCGCCACGAACAACACCAGCGCCGTTACGAGGTACAGGTTGAGGGCAGCCCGTGCGCCGCCGGCGAGCCGTTCGTCCTCGGGGTACAGGGTGGTTGATGCCATGGTCATGCCCTCCTCGTTCAGTGTGCCGTCGCGTCGATACCAAACCGGTCGACGCGACCCTGGCGGCTGCGCGGGTCTCGACTGGCAGTCGCCGGCAACATCATGGATTGCGCAGCTTCGCCACGTCCGCGACGGTCACCGTCGGTGCATGGTTGCCCCAACTCGTCCGCTCGTGGTTGATCACGGCAGCAACTTCCTCATCGGTGAGCTGGCTGGCCCAACCGGGCATCTGCGCGGGATAGGTCGTGCCGTTGATTACCCGGCCGTGGGTACCGTGCAGTACGGTCGTGATGTGCTCGGTCGCGTCGGCCGCCGTCACCACCGGATCGCCGGCCAGCGGCGGGAACACGTTCGGCATCCCCTCGCCCCTTGCCTGGTGGCAGACCGCGCATTTCTCGCTGTACACCTTCGCCCCGAGTTCCGCACCGGTCGGCCCGGCAGCCCTCGCGACCGCTGGGGTCGCCACCGCCCCGGAAGCGGCTTCGCCAGCCGCGACCACCTTGAAGTCATGGTTCATCGCCGCGTGCGCCAGGCCGCAATACTCGAGGCATTGCACCTTGTACATGCCGGGCTTGTCGAAGGTGTACAAGAGTTTGTTGGTGTAACCCGGCATCGCCTGGGTCTGCGTCACGATGCGGCCATCGGGCGCGTACAAGGCGAAGCCGTGGTTGACGTCATCGCTGGTGACGCGGAACTCCACGACGCTGCCCGCCTGCACGGTGTCGGGCTTGATCTGCCACGACCACTGGCGCCCGACCACTTCGACGACCTGTTGTGCGTCGAGCGTGCCGGATTGCGGCGGAATGGGAAAGTTGCGCAGCGTGGCCCAACTGCCGACCACGAAGGCGACGAACAACACCACGAACGCCCACGCCTGCAATACATGCGAGGTGTGCGTGGCCTTGCGCGTTTCCTCGTCGTCCGCCGGCTTGCCGGCCTGCACGATGATGAAAATGAACCCCAAGGCGATGATGGCTGCCCCGACAAGCCAGATCGTCCAAACGACATCCTGCAGGACCATGGCCCCTCCTGCCCGTCGTGAAAGCAGACGTGTTTACTCCGATATCACGTCACATGAATTGATCCAGGTCAAATTGCACCAATTGGCGTGGGTGCCGCTACCGGTCGAGGGCCGCACGGATCGGGGCCAGGAACCGCCGCGCAAGCCGGCATGCATCCCCTGCGTCCGCGCTCGTGGCGAGCTGCGCGACCAGGGCCGAGCCGATCACCACCGCATCGGCAAATTCCGCAACCGCGACCGCGCTGACAGCGTCCCTGATGCCGAACCCCACGGCAACCGGCACCGCCGCGCGCCTGCGCAGGTCCGCCACGCTTGATCTGATGCCGGCCGTGGACAATTTCGCCGCGCCCGTAATGCCGGCGAAGGATACGTAGTAGAGATAGCCTTCCGCAGCCTCGACCGCGCGGGCGAGCCGCGCATCGGAAGTGGTCGGCGCCACAAGCAGGATACGCTGCAACCCCGCGTCGCGGAGCGGTTGCAAAATGGCATCTTCCTCGATCGGGCAATCGACGACGAGCACGCCGTCCACGCCAGCGTCGGCTGCCTCGCGTGCGAAGCGTTCGATGCCGTGGATGGCCACGGGATTGAGGTAGCCCATCAACACGACCGGCGTCTCCGCGTCGCGTTCTCGGAATTCGCGCACCCAGCGCAGAATGTCCACGATTCCGACCTTGTTGTGCAACGCCCGCTCGTCGGCGTGCTGGATCACGGGACCATCCGCCATCGGGTCGGAGAACGGCATGCCGAGTTCGATGAGATTGGCGCCGGCCTCGACCAGCGCGTGCATCACCGCGACCGTCGCGCCGGGCAAAGGATCGCCCGCCGTGATGTACGGAATCAGCGCGGTGCGCCTGTGCGCGTGCAATTCGGCAAATCGCCCGCTGATGCGATTGCCGGGCCCGGAGTCCAGGGGTCCGAGTCGCGCGGTCATAGCTCGATGTGCTCGCGCTGCGCGATCGTGTGCACGTCCTTGTCGCCACGCCCGGAAAGATTGCACAGAATCAATTTGTCCTTCGGCATTTCGCGCGCGAGCTTGATCGCCTGCGCCACCGCGTGGCTGGATTCCAGTGCCGCGAGGATGCCTTCGGTTTCACACAGCAGGTGGAAGGCTGCCAGCGCCTCGTCGTCGGTGACGCCGACGTATTCGGCGCGGCCGGTGTCCTTCAGGAAGGCGTGTTCGGGGCCGACGCCGGGGTAATCCAGGCCCGCCGACACCGAATGCGTTTCGGTGATCTGGCCGTCGTCGTCGCAAAGTACATACGTGCGGTTGCCGTGCAGTACGCCGGGGCGGCCGGCTGCCAGCGACGCCGCGTGGTGGCCGGTCGCGATGCCCTCGCCCGCCGCCTCGGCGCCGACGATGCGGACGTCGCGGTCGTTGAGGAACGCGTGGAACAGGCCGATCGCATTCGAGCCACCGCCCACGCACGCGGTCAGCACGTCCGGCAGGTGGCCGAACTGCTCCAGCATTTGCGCACGTGCTTCGCGCCCGACCACCGCGTTGAAATCGCGCACCATCATCGGATACGGATGCGGCCCGGCGACGGTGCCGATGATGTAGAAGGTGTCGGCGACGTTGGTCACCCAGTCGCGCAACGCTTCGTTGAGTGCATCCTTCAGCGTTTGCGAGCCGGACGTCACGGGGATCACCTCCGCGCCCAGCAACTTCATCCGGTACACGTTGATCTTCTGGCGCTCGATGTCGACAGCGCCCATGTACACGACGCACTGCATCCCGAAACGCGCGCACACGGTGGCGGCGGCGACACCGTGCTGGCCGGCGCCGGTTTCGGCGATGATCCGGGTCTTGCCCATCGCGCGCGCGACCAGCGCCTGGCCGACGGTGTTGTTGATCTTGTGCGCACCGGTGTGGTTCAGGTCCTCGCGCTTCAGCAGGATCTGTGCGCCACCGACGCGTTCGGACAAGCGCCTGGCGTGATAGATCGGCGAGGGGCGCCCCACGTAGTTCCTGAGGTCGTCGGCAAACTCGCGCTGGAACGCGGCATCGTCGCGCAGATGCGTGTACGCGGCGGTGAGTTCCTGCAGCGGCGCGACCAGGGTTTCGGCAACGAAAGTGCCGCCGTACGAACCAAAATGGCCGTGGGCGTCGGGCCATGCGTGATAGTCAATGAATTCCATCGGATCAAGGGCCTCGAGGCGCATCGGAGCAAACGATTCGGTCCGCAAATGAACCCCGGGGGACGCGAATGGTGCGGTCCGTCCCGGGATCTTTGCGTTCAATTGTGTTCATTCGCGGACGACCCTGCGTCGACATTCCCGACGGCCGCAAAGAACGCACGCATTTTGCCGGCGTCCTTGATGCCGGGCGACGATTCGACGCCGCTCGCGAGGTCGACCGCCCACGGGTGGACCGTCCGGATCGCGTCGCCGACATTTCCCGCATTCAATCCGCCGGCCAACAGGATCGGGCGGCCGAGGTCGTGCGGCACGCGCGACCAGTCGAAGACCCTGCCCTGCCCGCCCTGCTGGCCCGGCGGATGGCCATCGAGCACGAAGCCCGCGGCATGGACGTGTTCGGCGGCGATCGCACGGACATCCACGTCGCCCGCCATGCCCAGCGCCTTCAGGTAACGCACGCCGCACGAGTCACAGAACGCGGCACTCTCCGAACCATGGAACTGCACGAGGTCTGGCCGCACGCCATCGATGATTGCGCGCAGCGTTTCAACGGGGAGCCCGTGGGTCAATACGACGGCATCCACGAACCCCGGCAGCGCGTCTCGGATTGCGCGGGCGCGCTCGATCGACACGCAGCGGGGGCTGGTGGGCGTCATCACCATGCCAATCGCGTCCGCGCCCAGTTCGCACGCGAGCAAGGCGTCCTCGACGCGGGTGACCCCGCAGATCTTGACTCGCGTTCTGCTCACGGAGCCGGACTGAAAAGCGAAAACCGTCCGCGAACGAACACGAATGGACGCAGATGGCTCCGCTGCGGTTCGCGCCTGTTTGCGTGCATTTTCCGATTCATGGTCTTGCCATCCCGGCGTCATTCCGCAGGAAGCTTCCATTCTGCCGGATATTTCGGTTGGATGAAGGCGACGCGCCACGCAGCGCGGTGCGTACGCCATTCCGCTGCGCTGCACGGGTCGGGCGCCATGGTTATCATCTCGGTGGACGGTCGGGGCAATGCGCCGGCCTTGCCGAGGCCTGAAGGTACCACGATGGACCTCGTCGAACGCGATGCAACGTTGCGGCAATTGCACGATTGCCTGCGCAACGTGGCCGGCGGCAGCGGCCACACGGCGCTGGTGGCGGGCGAAGCCGGCATCGGCAAGACCAGTCTGCTGCGCGCGCTGGCCTCGCAACGAAGCGACGTTGCGCTGTGGTGGGGCGGCTGCGATGCGCTGCAGACGCCCAACCCGCTCGCGCCGCTTTACGACATCGCGCGATCGACGGAGACCGGGCTCGGCGAAGCCCTGGCGGCAGCCGGCGACCGGTTCGCCCTGTTCGAAGCCGTGCTGGCAGCCCTGGCCCGCAGCCGCCGGACGGTGCTGCTGGTGGTCGAGGACGTGCACTGGGCCGATGCGGCGACGCTGGACCTTCTGAAGTTCCTCGGCCGGCGCATCGAGCACGTCCCGTGCCTGCTCGCCATCTCGTTCCGTGACGATGAAGTCGGCGCGGCGCATCCCTTGAGGCGCCTGATGGGCGAGTTGCCGGCCGGCGCCGTCACGCGCATCGAGCTTCCGCGGTTGACACCCGCAGGTGTCGAAACATTGGCCCGCCGCGCGTTGCGTTCGGCCGAAGGGATCTACCCGGCAACGCGGGGCAATCCGTTCTTCGTGACCGAACTGCTGCGGCACGGTGGCGACGGCATGCCGCACGGGGTGCAGGACCTCGTGCTTTCGCGCTTCGCCCGGCTTTCACGCGGGGCGCAGGACGTCGTGCGACTGGCCAGCATCGTGCCCGCGAAGATCGAACCATGGCTGGTCCAGGAGCTGCTCGCGCCGGACGCCGCGACGCTGGAGGAGTGCCTCGACTCCGGGCTGTTGCTGGCCACCGGCGATGCACTGGTGTTTCGCCATGAGATCGCCCGGGCCGCCGTCGAATCGGCGCTGCCGGCACCCGCCGCGCGTGGCCTGCATGCGCGTGTGCTCGCGGCCCTCGAACACGCCGAAGCGCGCCTGCAGGTTCCGCTGGCGCGGCTCGCCCACCACGCCGCGCGCGCCGGCGATGCCGAGGCCGTGCTGCGCCTGGCACCACGCGCCGCCGACGAGGCGCGCCGACGCAGCGCCCACAAGGAAGCGGCCGAGCACCTGCGCAACGCGTTGACGCATGCCGACGCCCTGCCCGACGCGCGCCGCGCCGAGCTGCTCGATTGGCTTTCCTACGAGGACTACCTGACCGGGATGATCGAAGAAGCCATCGAGGCACGCGAATCCGCGCTCGCGCTGTGGCGGGCGACAGGCGACTTGCGCAAGGCCGGCGATGCGATGCGCTCGCTGTCGCGCCTGCACTGGTTCCACGGAGGCCAGACCGCCGCCGCCCGGGACCATGCACGCAACGCCATCACGACACTGGAAGCATTGCCGCCGGGGCGCGAGTTGGCGATGGCCTACAGCAACCTTTCTCAATTGCACATGCTGGCGATGGAGACCGGGCCCTCCCTGCACTGGGGCAACAAGGCGCTGGCGCTGGCCCTCGCGGTTCGCGATCGCGAAACCCAGATCCACGCGCTCAACAATATCGGCACCGCCAAGCTGGACGCGGGCGACGAGCAGGCCGGTCGCGCCGACCTCGAACGCAGTCTTGCCCTCGCGCAGGAAGGCGGGTTCGAGGAACACGCGGCACGTGCGTTCACGAATCTCGGCTATACCGCAGGAACGACCGGACACCATGGAGACGCCCACGCAATCCTCGCCCACGGCATCGCCTGGTGCGAGCAGCGCGACCTGGACTCCTGGGCCCATTACATGGCCGCCTACCGCAGCGAGGTATCATTGTGGCAGGGCGACTGGACCGATGCGGAAGCGCGCGCCGAAACCGTGCTGCGCATCCCCGGCCTGGCTCCGATCAGCCGCATCATCGTGCTGGTCGTGCTCGGCCGCCTGCACGCACGGCGCGGTGACGCCCGCGCGCAAACGCTGCTCGACGAAGCGCTCGAACTCGCGATGCCCACGCGGGAACTGAACCGGACCGGATGGGTGGCCGCGGCGCGTGCGGAGTGGGCCTGGTTGCGCGGTGATGTCGCCGCGATCCGTGCCGAAGTGGAACCGGGATGGATGGTTGATGTCGAAGCCGACATCGGTTCCTGGATTTTCGGCGAGCTCGGCTGGTGGCTCCAGAAGGCCGGAGCGCTCGACAAGGCACCGTCCTTCTGCGCCCTGCCGTACGCGTTGCAGATCGACGGACACTGGCGCGAGGCGGCTGCGGCCTGGGCCGCGCGCGGTTGCCCCTACGAACGCGCACGCGCGCTGGCCGAAGGCGATGTGCCCGCGCAACGCGAAGCCCTGGCGTTGTTCGAACAACTCGACGCACCGATCGACGCCGAGCGCCTGCGCAAGTCGCTGCAGGCGGCCGGTGTACGCGGGGTGCCACGCGGTCGGCGCGCATCGACGAGGGCCCATCCCTTCGGGCTGACCACGCGCGAAGCCGAGGTGCTTCGCCTGCTTTGCGAAGGACTCTCCAACGCAGAGATTGCCGCACGACTGCACCGGTCGGTGCGCACGATCGACCATCATCTCGCCGCGATCCTCGCCAAGATCGGGGTCGCCTCGCGCACCGAAGCGGTTGCCGCAACGCTGCGCTTCGAAAAATAGGCAATCGTGCGCGGCAAACCGGGCAATTCCGCCGTGGTCGCGGCGGGCAGGTGCGGATTAGTTTCTCCGGGACGGTGATCCGCCTCGTCCCGAACCGGAGAACGCCATGCCCCGCTACCTCGTCGAACGCGATTTTCCAGACGGCCTGCGCATCCCCGTCAATGACGAAGGCGCCCTCGCTTGCCGGGGCGTCGTCGAGCGCAATGCCACCGACGGCGTGACATGGGTGCATTCCTACGTCAGCACCGACAGCCGCAAAACGTACTGCGTCTACGACGCCCCCACGCCCGACGCGATCCGGCGCACCGCCGACCGCAACAACCTGCCGATCACGCGCATTACCGAAGTACGCGTTCTGGATCCGTACTTCTACCGCTGAACCGGCCGCGCGGCCTCTCCCATTCCCGCCAAGGAGTCCGACATGAAACTCAAGAACATCCTGCTTGCCCTCCTGCTCTCCGTCCCCGCGCTGGGTTTTGCCGGTCCCGGAAACCAGGGCACCCAGGCGCAACCGACCAATGCGGCTTCACACCGCTACATCATCAAGCGCACATTCCCTGCCGGCGCGCTGGATGGTCTCGATGCTTCCACGAAAGCCAAAATCAATGCCAACAACGCCAAGTTCGGGGTGAAGTGGCTGATGTCCTACGCCAACGCCGACAAGACCCTGACCTATTGCATCTATGAGGGTCCCAGCAAGCTGGCGATCCGCGAGGCGGCAAAGGCCAACGCGATCCCCGTCGACAGCATCACGGAAGTGCCGGTGACGCTGACGCCGTGACCGCGGCAGGCAGTTCCCAATGCGCAGGGTACAGCGGACCCAGGAAGGTCAGCCCCTGCGGCGACGCGGTGACGCCCGCGATTTCGCGGTTGCGCGCCGCCAGCAACGCCGCGATCCATTCGACCGGGCGCTCGCCACGTCCGATCTCCAGCAGCGAGCCCACGATGTTGCGCACCATGTGGTGGAGGAACGCATTGGCTGCGATGTCGACGACCACGTGTTCGCCCGCGCGTCGCACGCTCACTTCGATGACGTTGCGGCGCGCGTGGCGCGCCTGGCACGACACCGCGCGGAACGAGGAAAAATCCTGCTCGCCGACCAACGCTTGCGCCGCGGCATCCATGGCGTCGGCGTCCAACGGCACGCGTTCCCATGAAAGGAATCGGGCATCCAGCGCAGGACGGATCGGGCGGTTGAGGATCGCGTAACGGTAACGCCGCGCGCGTGCGGAAAAACGTGCGTGGAAGTCGTCCGGCATTGCCCTGGCCCACAGGACCGCGATCGCCGGGGGCAGGCGGGACGTCGATCCAAGCATCCACGCGCGAGGGTCTCGCCAGGCGTCCGTGTCGAAATGGACGACCTGGCAGCGCGCGTGCACGCCGGCATCGGTGCGCCCCGCGCAAGTGACCTGGACCGGATGGTCGGCGACGAATGACAACGCCGTTTCCACTTCGGCCTGCACGCTCGGGCCATGGCTCAACCGCTGCCAGCCGAAGAAATCGGTGCCGTCGTATTCGATACCCAGCGCAACGCGTCGCGTCAATTCGAGGTCTCGGCCAACAACCGCTTGGCTTCGTCCTTCTGCGTTTGCGATCCTTCCTCGAGTACTTCGTCGAGCATCGCGCGCGCGCCCACGGGATCGCCCATGTCCATGTACGCACGCGCGAGATCGAGCTTGGTATCGACCGGATCGTCGCTGAAGTCGTGCCCCGCGTCTTCGATGTCCGTGGCCTCGGGCGACGCCACGGTCTCCGCCTCCGGCTCCGCCGGCGCGGGCGGCACGTCCGCCGGGGGCGGGGCGTACCCGGGATCCGGGAACGTTTCGGCAGGAACCGCTTCGACCTCCGTGGTTTCGGTGTCGACAGCCGCCTGCGTGTGAACCGCCGTCGCCTCCTCATCGGCGGGTTGCCTCAGGGAAGCCAGGCCATACGGGTCCTCGGACGCGGCGGGCGATGGCGATTCGGCGGGTGCTGCGAACAGTGGATCGTCCGGCGCGAGTTCCTCGCCCATCACGGCCACCTCGTGCCATTCCATGCTGCCAGAGTCACTGACATGTGCGTGCATGGCTCCGGCGGCGGCGACGAACGATGCAATATCGCCCTGCGCGAAATACAACCGGCACAACGCGAGATGGGTGTCCAGGTTGTCGGGGTCTTCCTTCAATTGCGCCTGCAGTGACGACTCGTAACCCGGCGCGCCGGCCGCGGGCGGCGACACGTCTTCGGGATCGGACAGCGGGCCGCGTCCGGCGGCAGCGGTCCCGGCGCCGCGCCGGCGGCGGCCCAGCAGTCCGATCAGGATCAGCGCCAGCACGACCAGGCCCGCCACGATCCAGGTCAACGGACTTTGCAACCACGACGTTGCCGACGCTTGCACTTTCCCTGCAGCCGCCGGGTTTGCGGCTTTCGCACCCGCGCCGGTGGAAACCGCGGGGGCCGGAGCGGCCACCCTTGCAGCGACCGTCGCCGCGGCGCCCGTCGATGCAGCCGCCGCGACCGGCGTTCCCGACTGCACCGCCGCCAGCTTGTGCTGGAGTTCGGCAATCGTCGTGTCCTTGAACTTCAACAACTTGCTTGATTTGTCTGCAATGTCTTCGAGACTGTGCACCCGCGACTCGAGGTCGGTGTTCGACTGATTCAGGCTGGTCAGGGCCGCGCGGTCGTTCTGCAACTGCCGCTGCAGTCCCGCCACGGTTGCACTCCCGGTGCCACCGGCAACGCCCGGGCGATTGCCCGTGCCGCCGGTCCCGCCGGTGGCCGGAACCAACGCCAGGTGATCCGAGGCAGGCGTCGACGGACCCGGCTGCGGAGCGGTCCTCGCCGCCGCCTGCGCCGCGGTTCCTTCGATCACTGTCGCGCGGTGGGGCTTCGCCGCGCGCCACGCCTCGTACTGGCGATGCACCTCGGCATTGGCTTCGGCAATGCCGACCTTGTCGATCTCGTCGCGGGTCGGAATGCGCAGGATCGCGCCGGCCTTCAGGTCGTTGATGTTGTCCTTGAAAAAGGCCTCCGGGTTCGCGGACTTCAGGGCCAGCATCAACTGGTTGATGCTGGCGCCCGTGCCCTGGCGGGCATCCTGCGCGATCCCGTACAACGTGTCGCCACGGTGAACCGGAATCTGCTGCCCGGCAGAACCTCCTGCCGCGGCTGGCGGCGGTGGCGGCGGCGGCGGTGCGGCGCGGGTTTCCGGGATGGCCTGCGGTTGCGGCTCGGTCCGGGCTTCCGGCTGCGGCTGCGGCTGCGATTGCGCCTGGGGCTGCGGTTCGGGGCTGGGTTCGGGTTGCACCACCGGTTGCGGAAATTGCGATTGCGCCGGCAGTTGGGCCGGCTGCGCGGGCGGCGACGCGGGCGGCGCACCCGCAACCGGGGCGCTCTGCACCGCCGGCGCGGGAGAGGCGATCACCGGGTTCAACAGCACCACGAACTCGCGCAGTTGCTTGCCCTGGCGGGTATTCACCTGCACCAGGAAATCGAGGTACGGGTCGGTGATCGGCTGGCTGCTGGTGACCAGTATCAACTTCTGCCCGTTGTTGTCCGTGACGACATGGAAACGCAGCGTGCGGTCGGTCGGCGTCCGTTGCAGGCCGGCGCGCGCGAAATCCTCGGACGAAGCCAGCCCGACGGTCAGGCCGTCGAGTTCAGTGAGGTTTTCCGGATGCAGCGGGATCGCGGCGACCAGCGGCTGGTTCAACGCCGACTTGACCTGGATCTGGCCCAACTGCAACGCCCACGCCGGCGCCGTGGCCACGGCCAGCAACACGACGCTTGCCATACGGAGTTTGAACTTCATGACACACGACCCCTCCCGGTCACCGGCCACACCGGGAGCGGCGGCCATCGGCGCGCGCCCGTGCGCAGCGCAAGAGTATTGCAGAACCCGCCGATCACCAAGCCTGCGGGCCCGCCGGCGGACGAGCGGCACGTCGCCCGCTCAGCGGTCCGTGGAAGATGGGGACGGCGGCACGCCGGCCGCCTGCAGCTTCTTTTGCAAAGCCGCGATCTCGGCGTCACGTTGCTGCAACTGTTTGCTGCGTTCGGCGTTCTGCTGTTCCAGGCGGGTCACCTGCGCCTGCAAGTCGGCATTGTGGGCGCGTGCGGTCGAAATTTTCGCATCGACGTCCTTCAACTGTGCCCGCACCTCGCTGCCGCGATGGGATTCGGCGGCCGGGGAATCCGCCTGCCCGCCCGGGGCGGCCTGGACCGCCATGGGAATACCCGCGCAGACGACAAGCAGTCCGGCCAGCATGAATCTGTCTTGCAAAATCCACCTCATCTCCATCCTCCCGGATTCGTTCACGCGGCCCGATTCCGCAACGCCGCCTGCAAGCCCCGTCGGATCGGGCCGGCCGCGGCAAACGTCGCTGGGCGCCTAAAGATACTCGCGAATCAGGATCTCCGCGACCTGGACCGCGTTCAGCGCGGCGCCCTTGCGGATGTTGTCGGACACCACCCACAAGTCCAGCCCATTCGGGTGCGAGATGTCCTCGCGGATCCGGCCGACGAACACCGCATCCTTGCCCGCGGCATGGCCGACCGGCGTCGGGTAACCGCCGGCCTTGCGCTCGTCGACCACCACCACGCCCGGCGCGGCCTCCAGCAGCGCACGGGCCGTGGCCGCATCGATCCTGTCGCGGGTCTCTATGTGAACCGCCTCGGAGTGACCGAAGAACACGGGTACCCGCACGACCGTCGGGTTCACCAGAATCGCGTCATCCTCGAGGATCTTGCGGGTTTCCCGGACCAGCTTCATCTCCTCGGTCGTGTAACCGTTTTCCATGAAATCACCGCCCTGCGGAATCACGTTGAACGCGATCTGGGCCGGGAACTTCGAGGGCTCCACCTCGCGGAAGTTGAGCAAATCAGCCGTCTGCCGACCCAGTTCCTCGATCCCGGAGCGCCCGGCGCCGGATACCGACTGGTAGGTCGCCACGTTGATGCGCTCGATGCGGGCCGCGCGGTGGATCGGCGCCAGCGCCACCAGCATCTGCATGGTCGAGCAATTCGGATTGGCGATGATGTTGCGATGGGGGTACTCGGCGATCGCGTGCGGGTTGACTTCGCTCACCACCAACGGCACGTCATCCGCGTCGCGGAATTCCGAAGTGTTGTCGATCACCACGGCGCCTGCCTCGACGGCACGCGGCACGTGCTGCCGACTGACCGCCGCCCCGGCCGAAAAGAACGCGACGTCGATACCGGAAAAGTCGTACCCGGCCAGGTCACGCACCGCGACCTGCTTGCCGCGGAACGTCAGTTTGCTTCCGGCCGAGCGATCGCTGGCAAGCGGCACCAGTTCCGCGACCGGGAACCCGCGTTCCTCGAGGATCGACAACAGCGTTTCGCCGACCGTGCCGGTGGCGCCGACCATCGCGATGTTGTATTGGGGTTTCTTGTTCACGTGAGACTCTTTCGCACCTCGGGACCCGGGATCGGGATCGGGATCGGGATCGGGATCGGGATCGGGATCGGGATCGGGATCGGGAATCGGGAATCGGGAATCGGGAATCGGGAATCGGGAATCGGGAATCGGGAATCGGGAATCGGGAAAAGCATAAAGCGATGCATCATCGACCGCAGGCCCCGGGAATGCGCGGGGCCACGTCGCCGACATCGCCGCACTGTGCGCGGTGCCGCAGGGCCTGGTCCATCAGCACCAGTGCCACCATCGCCTCGGCGATCGGGGTGGCGCGGATGCCGACGCAGGGATCGTGGCGGCCCGTGGTGCGCACTTCCACTTCCTCGCCGGCGGTGTTTACGCTACGACCCGGCGTGGGAATGCTCGAAGTCGGTTTCAGGGCAACCGACGCCACGATGTCCTGTCCGGTCGAAATACCGCCCAGTATGCCGCCCGCGTGGTTGGACGCAAAACCGTCCAAAGACATTTCGTCGCGATGTTCGCTGCCGTGCTGGGCGACACTGATGAACCCGGCGCCGATTTCCACGCCCCTGGCGGCGTTGATAGACATCAGCGCGGATGCCAGTTCGGCGTCCAGCTTCCCGTACACCGGTTCGCCCCAGCCGGGCGGCACGCCGGTCGCGACCACGTTCACCCGCGCACCACACGAATCGCCGGCCTTGCGCAACGCGTTGATGCGCCCTTCCAGTTCCGGCACCTGCGCCGCGACCGGCCAGAAGAACGGATTGGACTCGACCACGTCGAAGTCGATGCCTGCATCGGCCGGCAAATCCGGCACCACGTCGCCCATCTGCGCCAGCCAGCCGTGCACTTCGACGCCGTGCCTGTCGGCCAGCCACTTCTTCGCGAGCACGGCCGCCGCGACGCGCATGGTCGTTTCGCGCGCCGAGGCACGGCCGCCGCCGCGCGGATCGCGGATGCCGTATTTCTGCCAATAGGTGTAGTCCGCGTGCCCGGGGCGAAACGTGTCGGCGATCGCGGCGTAATCCTTCGGGCGCGCATCGGTGTTGCGGATCAGCAGTGCGACGGGCGTGCCGGTGGTCCGGCCTTCGTACACACCCGACAGGATCTCCACGGTGTCCGCCTCGTGGCGTTGCGAAGTGAAGCGCGACCTGCCGGTCGCGCGCCGCGCAAGGTCGTGGACGAAATCGTCGGGCGCAATCGCGACACCGGGCGGGCAACCGTCGATCACGCAGCCGATCGCCGGGCCATGCGATTCACCGAAGGTCGTGACCGCGAACAATTTTCCGAAGGTGTTGGAGGACACGGCTGGCATCGCGACGACGTCGGGATGGGCAAGCTTAGCCGTCTTCGCACGTCGGCGCCGCCAGCCATTCCCGTTCCAGCAGCGCAAACACCAGGTCGTCGGCCCATTCGTCGCCGCAGCGCACGCTTTGGCGGAAATGCGCCTCGCGGCGCATGCCGAGCTCTTCGAGCAACTTGACGCAGGCCGCGTTGCGCGGATCGACCGAAGCGACGACGCGATGCTTGTGCAAACCGCCGAAGACGAAGTCCAGCATCACCTCGAGTGCCTCGCGGGCGTAACCCTGGCGCTGGTGCGCCGGCGCCAGGGTGATTCCCAGCTCCACGGCATCCGTATCCATGAAATGCAATCCGAGGTCGCCGATCAGTTCCCCGGAATCTCGCAGCCGGATCGCGCGCTGCCACCAGGTGTCCGGCGTGTCCGGCACCACGCCCAGCTGCGCCTCGATGAAACGCCCGGCTTCCGTGGCGGACGCAGGTTTCCAACCCTGGTAACGGCTCACCACGGGGTCGCCGCGGTACGCGAACAGCGCATCCGCGTCTTCGCGTTGCAGGGCATCCAGACGCAGCCGCGCGGTGACGATCTCCACGGTCAACGGGCCCTTCGCGTCGCCGCCACCGCGCGAATCGCGCCGGCATGTTCGGCCAGATCGTTTCGCTCCAGCACGAACACACCCATCGGCCCGACCTCGAAGTCGATCCACACGAAGGGTACTTCGGGCAGCAGTTCGGCCAAGGCGCGCTCGCTTTCCCCGACCTCGACGATCAGCAGCCCGTCATCGCCCAGGTGTTCGGGGGCATCGCGCAGGATCCGCAGCGCGATGTCGAGACCGTCCGCGCCGGCCGTCAACCCGAGTTTCGGCTCGTGCGCGTACTCGCCCGGCAACGCGGCGTATTCGGCATCGGTGACGTAAGGCGGATTCGACACGATCAGGTCGTAGCGTTCGCCGGCCAGGCCCGCGAACAGGTCGGACCGCACCGCACGCACGCTCCGTTCGACACCATGCAACGCGATGTTCTCGCGCGCGAGCGCGAGGGAGTCCTCACTGAGGTCCGCGATATCCACCCGCCAGCGCGGATGATGCGCCGCGATCGCGATCCCGATGCAGCCCGATCCCGTGCACAGGTCGAGCACGCCCTCGACGTCGCGCCCGTCCAGCCACGGCGAAAACCCGCGCTCGATCAGTTCCCCGATCGGCGATCGCGGCACCAGCGCGCGCGGGTCGGATTTGAACGGCATGCCCGCGAACCAGACCTCGCCGACCAGGTACGCGACCGGCTCGCGGGTTTCGATGCGGCGCTCGATCAACGCCAGCACGCGGGATTTTTCCCCGGCCGTCACCCGGGCACCGCCGTAGGCGGGCGGCAGGTCGGGCGGCAGGTGCAACGAGGACAACACCAGGTGCGTCGCCTCGTCGATGGCGTTGTCGTGGCTGTGGCCGAACACCAGCCCGGCCGCGTTGAAGCGGCTCGCGGCGTAGCGGATCAAATCGACGATGGTGGCGAGTTCGTCGGTCATGACGGCGGGCGCGGGAAAGCGCGAAGTATAGATGCGGGACGGATCCGCACCGCTTTTTCCGGATCGATCCGCAGCTAGACTTTCATGATGACGATCCCCACGCTGCTGCAATACCTCGTCCCGCAAAAGACCTTGAGCGGCATCGTGCGGAAGGCGACGCGCTGGAGCTGGCAACCCTGGAAGGATTTCCTGATCCGCCGGGTGGTCCGGGCCTACGGCGTGGACATGACCGAAGCGGCGCAACCCGACCCGCGCGCGTACCGGACGTTCAATGCATTCTTCACGCGCGCGTTGCGCGTGGGTGCGCGGCATGCGGATGGCGACGACGCCACGGTCGTGAGCCCCGCGGATGGCACGATCAGCCAGATCGGCAATGTCGACGGGGGTCGCATCCTGCAAGCCAAGGGTCGCGACTATACGATCGCCGAACTGGTCGCCGACGAGGCATGGGCCGCGAACCTTCGCGAAGGGTGCTTCGTGACGATCTACCTTTCTCCACGCGACTATCACCGGGTACACATGCCCCTTGACGGCGAGCTGGTCGAAACCCTGCACGTTCCCGGGCGGCTGTTCAGCGTCGCGCCGGGGCCGGTGGCGGGGATCCCCCGTCTGTTCGCGCGCAACGAGCGGCTGATCTGCCACTTCCACGGAAGCCGCGGACCCTTCGTGGTGGCTTTGGTCGGCGCAATGCTGGTATCGGGAATCACCACCGTCTGGAGCGGGCCGGAAGTGCCCCCGTACGCGCGGGCGATGACCCGGCGCGACTGGCGTGGACACGGGATTCGGCTGGCCCGCTTCGCGGAGATGGGACGCTTCGAAATGGGTTCCACGGTGATCGTGCTGCTGCCGCGGCCGGGGCGGCTCGACCGGACCTTCGCAAGCGGGTCACGCGTTCAGGTCGGCCAACGGCTGGGGCATTTGTAGGCGACCCGTGATCAAGGCACAATCGCCGGATGCAGGGGAATGGTGAATCTGCGTGAGGAACCTGTCGTTGGTCCCAGAACATCCGAAATCGGGGGGCAATTACCTCCGGCGCCTTGTCACGCGTGTCACGGCCATGAGCCACAGCGCGCGACTGCGGCGCCAACTCGCCGAAATCGAGCAGCGCAGCCTGGAGCTGCCGCGCTCCTATCGCGAACAACTCGCCGAGTTGATTGGTCGCGAGTGCGACAGCGTCGCAGAAAGTGCGGATCCTGCCCTGTACGGAACCCAGACCGAAGAAGGGGTCACCACCGGCGGCCTCGACGTCGGCTACGACCGCGCCCGCTCCGACAACGTGCAGGTGCGCATGCGGGGCCTGGCGCTGTGGCTCGCACTGGTATATCACGAGACGCGCAACGCCACCGCGCCGGAGAGCGAGGAACTGCATCGTCACGTGTTGCGCATCATGCGCGAATTGAAGGTGTTCTCTTCACGCCTGGAATCCAACGGGAACGAGGCTTGACGCCACATCCATCGCCGATCCGTCCGGCCGCCCCTCCCCCAGCCCGCGCCCGCGCGCGTTCGCCATGATCGAATTCGGACACGCGACCCACGCCGGGTTGCGTCGCGAACACAACGAAGACACCTACTGGGCCGATGGCGCGCTCGGACTGTTTCTCGTCGCCGACGGCCTTGGCGGCCACGCGCACGGCGAGATCGCCAGCGCGATGGCAAGGACTGCGGTCGTGGAGTCCGTTGCCGCGGGGGCCGACCTGAGTGAAGCGACGTTGCGCGCCAGCGACGCGATCCTCGCCTGTCCGAGGGATGATGCCACGCTGCCGATGGGCACCACGCTTGCGGCGTTGAAACTCGGCGACGACCACGATTTCGAAATCGCATGGGTCGGCGACAGCCGCATCTACCTGTGGTCGCAGGGCGAGCTCCGGCAGTTGTCCCGTGACGACTCGGTCGTGCAGGAACTCGTCGACAACGGCACCCTCACCGCCGATGAGGCCCGTACGCATCCACAGCGCAACCAGATCACGCAAGCACTTGGCATCACGCCGCCCGAAATCCTCAGGATCGAGCCGCTGACGGGGCGTTGCTCGTCCGGCATGCAGTTTCTGCTCTGCAGCGACGGCCTGACCGAGGAGCTGGACGATGCCCGCATCGCCGCGACGTTGTCGCGAACCGATCTTGCGGCGCAGGAATGCGTGGACCACCTGCTGCTCGCCGCGCTCGATGCCGGCGGCCGCGACAACATCACCGCGGTGCTGGTCAGGATCAGGTGACCGGGCGCCATGCCGGCGCACCACGCGATCCGGCGTCCCCGGGCAGCACGATCATGAAACCTCGCGCGAAGCGAGCTATCCGCCGACGGTGTCCCCGCGCCGCCACAGGCTGCCTTGGCCGCTGGCGCGGTCCAGCGCATCCAGCCGCGCGGCGTGGGCTGCGGTTTCTTCCGCCGAGGCCCGCAATACCCGCGGTCGCACGTCAAGCCCGGCGATGGTCGGGTCCACAGCGGTGGCGCCGTTCCTTGCATGCGGCTCGCCGCTGCCCAGTGCCAAGTCCGTCTGCCCGGCGGTCATCGCGACCCAGACGTCGGCCAGCAGATGCGCGTCAAGCAGGGCCCCGTGGACTTCGCGGCGACTGTTGTCGACCCCCAGCCGTTTGCACAGCGCATCGAGGGTGTTCTTCTGGCCCGGGTATTTCTTGCGCGCGAGGTCGAGCGTATCCACGATCGTCACGTGGTCGCCGAGCTGTCCGTAAACGCTTCCGGCGCGCCGTAACTCGTCGTCGAGAAAGGCGGTATCGAACGCCGCGTTGTGGATCAGCAATTCCGCGCCATCGACGAATGCCACGAGATCGCCTGCAATTTCCGCGAACCTCGGCTTGTCGCGCAGGAACTCGTTGGTAATGCCGTGGACCGCCACCGCGCCAGGGTCGATGGCCCGTTCCGGATTCACGTATCGCTGGAACGTGCGCCCGCTCGGACGTCGATCGACCAGTTCCACGCATCCGATCTCGATCACCCGATGTCCGCGTTCGACCTCGAGTCCGGTCGTCTCGGTGTCCAGGACCACCTTGCGCGTCATGGCCGTTCCTTCAAGCGCTCGGCCTGTTCGCGCGCAGCGCGATCGACCCGTTCGTTTTCCGGGTGTCCGCTGTGCCCGCGCACCCACGCCCAGCGCACCCTGTGGCGCGCACTCGCCGCGGCAAGGCGTTCCCACAGATCCTGATTCTTGACGGGCTGCCGGCCGGCGGTTTTCCATCCGTTGGCGCGCCACCGTTCCAGCCATTGCTCGATCCCGTGGCGAACGTACTGCGAATCGGTGGTGAGCAGCACGCTGCATTCCCGCTTCAGCGACTCCAGCGCCACGATCGCCGCCGTCAACTCCATGCGGTTGTTGGTGGTATTCGCCTCTCCGCCCGCAAGCAGCTTTTCACTGCCGCGCCAGCGCAGCAACGCCGCCCAGCCGCCGGGTCCCGGGTTGCCGAGACAGGCGCCGTCGGTGAACACCTCGACCGTGTCGCTCCCACTCATGCACATTGCCGATGGGCGCCCGGGAGTGCCGGCTTGGCTTCGACCACCCGGCGGCTCGACGCCGACTTGCGCAGCGGTATCGCAGTCACGACGCGCCGGTGTGCCTCGATGACGTAAGCTCCGCCCGTTCCCCGTACCAGCCATCCCGGCAGCCCGGCTGCGCCGTTCGCCCGCGGCCAGGGCGACCCGCACCGCCTGACCGGTGCAACCTCCAGGCCCGCCATCCGCAGTGAGCGCTCCCAGCGCCCCGGCGCGACTCCGGCGCGCCACAGCGAACGCGGATGCAAGCCGGCGACCAGCAAGGTGCCGTGATTGGCGAGAACTCGCGCCAGTTCCCCGGCGATGGTTTCGGGCGCAACGTCGGCGCGTTCCGCAAAGCGCACCAGCACCGCGCAAAACGATTCGTCGCCGAACGGCAGCTCATCGACGGCGGCACGCAGCGGACCACGCCAAAACGCGCCATCGGGATCCGGATGCAGGCTCGTCCAGCACGCCACCCCCGCAACCGCCGGTTCATGCAGGGCGAGGCCATCCAGCACCAGGGCATGGGTTCCGGCGACCCGCGCAAGACGATCCGCACACAGCACCGAAGTGTCGGCGCCCAGCGCGGCCAGGGCGGGACCCCTCGTGTCGAATTGGCGTGCCGGCATCGTCGTCTGCAATCGCAACGGGAAATGAGAGAACGGGATGAATCGGTATTGTGACGGATTCATCAGCGAACGATAAGCGGGCAGCCGGTTAACGCCAAACTAACGAACGTCACCGGCACGACTGTTAAGGTCGCCATTTTGCCGGTTCGGCCATGCTGTCGCTGCGCCCCCTACCCGCCCTGCGTGACAACTATATCTGGCTACTGGCCGATCCCGCCTCGGGTACCGCGTTGGCCGTGGACCCCGGGGAGGCCGCGCCGGTCCTGCACGCACTGGATGCAGAAGGTCTTGCGTTGACCACCATCCTGCTGACCCACCACCATGCCGACCACGTCGGTGGAACGCCGGAACTCGCCGCGCGTTTCCCCGGCGCCACGGTGTACGGGCCCCACGACGACCGGATCCCCGGCACCCTCCGACGTGTGGGCGATGGCGACGAGGTCGGGATTCCGGCGCCGGCGATCCGCTTCAACGTCATCGAGGTACACGGACACACGCGCAGTCACATCGCCTATCACGGCGAGGGTCTGCTTTTTTGCGGCGACACCTTGTTCAGCCTGGGCTGTGGCCGACTGTTCGAGGGAACCCCCTCCGAAATGCTGGCTTCGCTCGACCGCCTGGCGGGGCTGCCGGACGACACCAAGGTCTGTTGCGGGCACGAATACACCGTCGCCAACGCGGCCTTCGCCTTGACGGTCGAAACGGACAACCGCGCGCTGCAAACCCGCGCCGCGGCCGCTCACGCCCTGCGCGAGCGCGGCGAACCCACCCTGCCTGCACGGCTGGCCGACGAACGCGCCGCCAATCCGTTCCTGAGGACAGACGCCATCGCAAACGAGCGCATCCCCTGGCCCGGTGCTCCGAAGCCCGATGCCAGCCGCGTGGACCGGTTTGCGGCGTTGCGACTCGCCAAGGACCACTTTCGCGCATGAGTCCGCGACACGCCAGCCGCCTGGGCGCGACGCTTGCCGCCTGCGCGTTGCTCGCCGCCTGCGCAGTCGGGCCGACCAGACCAACAGCCAGCCCCGCGGTGGTGACCCCGCGCCCCGAACCGCCCCCGACCACGGTCGTGCCGCTCGTGCGTACGCCACAGGCCGGTGTCGAACCCTGGGCCAGCCTCACCGCCAGCTTCGTGATGCACGACTGCAACGATTCACCGCTCGTTCGCGCCAAGCTGGCCATGTACACGCGCTCGCCCGCCCATTTCGAGCAAATGGTGCAACAGGCGCTGCCATTGATGCTGTACGTGAAGGAACAGCTGCAGACTGCGGGAATTCCGGGCGAATTCGTGATGCTGCCGATGCTGGAAAGCTCGTACAACGCCTCCGAGCCCAGCCGTCGCGGCGATCCTGCGGGAATGTGGCAACTGATGCCGCGAACCGCACGCGCGCACGGCATCACCATCGACCGCCGTTACGACGGCCGTCTCGACCCGGTCGCCTCGACCCGGGTCGCCGTCAAGATGCTCGCCGCATTCGGCAAGCGCTTCGACGACTGGCGGCTCGCCGACATGGCCTACAACGCGGGGCAGTACGCCGTGCTGGGCGCCCTGCGGCATCATCCTGACCTGGGCGACGGCGCGATTCCGGACATCCCGGTCAGTTCCACCACCCGCAATCATCTCGCCAAGCTGATGGCTCTGAACTGCATCCTGCGCGAACCGGAACGTTTCCACGTCGAGTTGCCGCAGGCCCTGCCCTCCGGGGAACTCGTGACCATCCGCGTCCCTGCAGGCATGCGCCTGGATGCCGCCGCGCGCGGTGCCCAAGTCTCCGAAGCGAAACTGCGCGCACTGAATCCCGGTTACCTCGGTACCCGCGTCCCCGCCGACAGTCCGCGCACCCTGCTGTTGCCGCCGACCGCGGCTGGCGCGCTGGCGGCAGCACTGGAGGTCGATGACTCGGAAACGGTGGCGCAGGTGGATACGTTCGAATCCGCGTCGGGGCCAAACGACAGTCCACCCCTCCCGGCCGAACCCACGCAACCGCCGGGCGCTCCGGAGTCCGCGAGCGGAGATGCATCCGCGACGCACGCGACGGCGCATCACCGCGTCCGCAAGGGCGAGTCGCTGTGGTCGATCGCCCACCGCTACCACGTGACCGTCGATGACCTGAAGCGCTGGAACGAGCTGGGCGACGACGACATCCGCCCCGGCGAGGAATTGCGGGTACAGGGCTGAGGCCTGGTTGCGCGAGCGCCCCTGATTCCCCACGAAAGCCGCTTACAATGGGCGACTTCCCGATTCCGTTGCGGAGCACAGTCGATATGGGTTTCCTCGAAGGCAAGCGCGCGCTCGTCACCGGCATCCTCAGCACCCGCTCGATCGCGTGGGGGATCGCACAGGCCATGCGCCGGGAAGGCGCCGAACTGGCTTTCACCTACGTCGACGAGAAGCTCCGCAGCCGGGTCGACGACGCCGCAACCCAGCTTGGCTCCGACATCGTACTGCCGTGCGATGTCAGCCGCGACACCGACATCGAGTCACTGTTCGAATCGCTCGGCAAGCGCTGGGATGGCCTGGATATCCTGATCCACTCTATCGGCTTCGCGCCACGCGAGGCGCTGACGGGCGAATTCCTCGACGGCCTGACCCGCGAGAACTTCAGGATCGCACACGACATTTCCAGCTACAGCCTCGCCGCACTGGCCCAGGCCGCGCGCCCGATGATGAAAGACCGCCACGGCGCGGTCCTGACCCTGACGTATTTGGGGTCCGAACGCGCGCTGGCGTCGTACAACGTGATGGGGCTCGCCAAGGCCAGCCTCGAAGCGAACGTGCGGTACCTGGCCTACAACCTCGGCCCCGAGGGTACTCGCGTCAACGCGATTTCGGCCGGCCCGATCCGAACCCTCGCCGCCTCTGGCGTTGCCGGCCTGCGCAGGATGATCGACCACGTCGCGCGGGTCGCACCGTTGCGCCGCAGCGTCACCATCGAGGAAGTCGGCAACGCCGCTGCGTTCCTGTGCTCCGATCTGGCGTCCGGCATCACCGGCGAGGTCACCTACGTCGACGCAGGCTACAACACGCTCGGGATGGCCGGGCTGGAGATGTAGCAACGCGCAAACGAAAAGGGGACGGGGGTAATTAAATTGACTTAATTACCCCCGTCCCCTTTTTACGTCCCCTTTTTACGTCCCCTTTTTACAGGCGCTGCGCGGCAATTTCGATCTTGCTCTGCTTGCGCAGCACGTCCAGGTAGGCCTGCATGTCGGCGTCGCCATAGGCGCGCGCCATCTGCTCACGCAGGAAACCCAGCGCCTGTGCAGGCACCGCGGACGGATCACCCGGCTTGACCGCGTTCAGGACCACCAGCGCGTAATGCCCCTGCTCCATCGGCACCAGTGCCTTGGTGTCGCCGTCCTTGGCGGGATGCGCCATCTCGAACACGGCTTTCAGGAGATCGGGATCCACGTCCTGCGCGTTGCGCACGACACCGGTCTTCTGCTGGACATTCTGGCCAGCCTGTTGTGCCACCGCATCCAGCGGCGTCCCGCTCTTCAGCTTGGCCAGCGCCGCATCGGCGAGCTTTTTGGCCGAGGCGTCCACGCGCTGCCGGATGATGTCCTGCCTGATCTGGTCGCTGACCTCGGCGAGCGGCTTCGGGGCCGCCGGAACGTGCTTGTCCAGATGGATCACGACCATGTGGTCGTTCCCGAGATCGATCGGGTCCGACGTATTGCCCTGCAACAGGACCATGTCCGAAAACGCGGCCTTGACCACCTTGGGATCGGCGGCCAGACCGGTCTTGCCGCCGTCACGCCCGAACAGCGGGGTGGTCTGGACCGTCAGGCCGAGTTTTTGCGCCGCGGGTTTCAGGGATGTCGGATCGTTGTAGATCATGTCGGTCAACTTGTTCCCGACATCCCGGTAGGTATCCTGGCGCGCATCCTTTTTCGCGTCCGCGGCCAGTTGGTCCCGCACCTGGGCGAAACTCTCCGCGTGACCCGCACGCAGGTCGCGCAGGTCGATGATGTGATACCCCTCCGAGGTGAGGACGGGATCGGAAATCTCGCCCTTCTTCATCTTGTCCAGTGCAGCCTGGAACTCCGGGCCGGCATCGCCCTTCTGCAGCCAGCCCAGGTCACCGCCCTGGCGCTTGGAGCCCAGGTCGTCCGAATACTGCTCGGCGAGCTTGGCGAAATCGGCACCGGGCGCCTTCGCCAACTCTTCGATGTGCTGCGCCTTGGCCAGCGCATCTTTTTTCTCGGTTGCGGTCGCCTTGGGCGGCACCTTGACCAGGATATGCGAGACCTCCCATTGGGGCGGGCTCACGAACCTGTTTTTTTCCTTGTCGTAGCGGGCCTGCAGGGCCTTGTCGCTCAGGTCCGGGGTGACCTTCATGGTCGCGGCATCGAGGTCGATGTAGTTCACCGATACCTGCTCGGGGGTCATGAACACGGACTGATGCGACTTGTAGTACGCGGCGATTTCCGTGTCGGTCACGTTGGCCTGCTGGGCCGTGGGCGCCGGCGGCGGCAGGTCGATGAAACTGAAGTCACGCTGTTGCAATTGCAGGCGCAGGAAGCCTTCCGCCTCGGCCTTGGTGCTGAACGCGGTGCCTACGATCGCCGTGGGGACCTGGCGGGTGGCGAGGTCGGATCGTATCTCGTCCTGGAACTGCTGCGCGGACTTGCGCTGCTGCGCGAGCCAGGCGAGGTAGCTGCTCGAATCGAACTTGCCATTGACCTGGAACACGGGGAACGAGGCAATCTGTTCGCGAATCTCCGAGTCCGGAACCTTGATGCCGAGTTTTTCGTTCTCGTTGAGCAACAGCTGGCGGTTGATGACCTGCTTCAACACCGCCTGCTTGACTTCTGGCTTGCTGAAGTCCGCCGCATCCATGGTGTTGCCCGGCGCGTTCATCTGCTGCTGGCGGTAATTGTTGAACGCGGTATTGAAATCCTGTTGCGAGATCTCGTGGCCGTCGACCTTGGCCACCCAGGTTGCGTTGCTCTGGCTGAAGTAGCCCTCGATACCGAAGAACAGGAATGCAACGACCACCAGTACGCCGAAGATCGCGATGACGATCCAGCTCTTGAACATGTTGCGGATGGCTTGCAGCATGGTTACCGCCGTGACGTGGGACCGGGAAACCGGACATTGTAAGCGAAACGCCCGCGCGGCGCGGGACTGGTGGGTGCTGAGGGGATCGAACCCCCGACCCTCTCCGTGTAAAGGAGACGCTCTACCGCTGAGCTAAGCACCCCATGTTCTTGTTCGGGACCGGGCATCCTGCCGCGCCCCTCACGAAAACGGCCGCAGCAAAGCTGCGCCACGTTTTCCACGTCAGCCGCAAGCGGCTTCCGCGGGCGGTACATCCATGTACCGCAAATCCTTCGAGACCGCTGGAGCCGTCGGTTCGGGACCGGGCATCCTGCCGCGCCCCTCACGAAAACGGCCGCAGCAAAGCTGCGCCACGTTTTCCACGTCAGCCGCTACGCGGCTTCCGCGGGCGGTACATCCATGTACCGCAAATCCTGCGAGACCGCTGGATCCGACAGTTCGGGACCGGGCATCCTGCCGCGCCCCTCACGAAAACGGCCGCAGCAAAGCTGCGCCACGTTTTCCACGTCAGCCGCAAGCGGCTTCCGCGAGCGGCACATCCTTGTGCGACAATTCGCGTAGGTTGGGTTGAGCAGGCTTCATCCGCGAAGCCCAACACCGTGACGAAGAACGTTGGGCTTCCGCCGATGGAGCCGGCGTCAGCCCAACCTACGGCGGAGATTCCATTTCCCTGAAACGCTGCGGCCGACGCGAAATGCGTCGGCCGCCGAAAACACGCACACGACCGGCGGGCGCCGGCCGAACGCGACGCTCACTCAGTTCAGCGCATCCTTCAACGCCTTGCCTGCCTTGAACGCCGGCACCTTGGACGCCTTGATCTTGATCGTGGCGCCGGTGCGCGGGTTGCGGCCGGTACGCGCGGCGCGCTTGCGCACGACGAAGGTACCGAAGCCCACCAGCGAAACGTCGTCGCCCTTCTTGAGCGCACGCTTGATCTGGTCCGTCACGGCATCGAGCGCACGCCCTGCATCGGCTTTGGACAGGTCGGCATGGTCGGCAATTGCGTTGATCAACTCAGATTTGTTCATGAGATTCCCTCTAGGGTTTCGAGCAGCCCGCGGAATGTTCGGTGGAAAGACGCGTTCCGGAAAACGACGGAGGCGCCCAGTCCGGTCGTGTTGCAGTTCCCGTATCGATGCGCAACATTGATTCGTGCGTCGCACGGCCCGGTCTTTATACCAGCGCCCCGGAGGGCGCGCAATAAAGGCAGGGCTTGGATTTCAGCGCATCGACATGTGGCATGCAACGCCCCGCCCACGGGATCACGTCACGCGCCGAAATGCAAGTGCCGGAGGGGGACGAGGTGCCGCCCCGTCAATGCGTGCGTGCCGCAGCGCCGTCATCCGTGGATTCGTGTGCGGCTTCGGGCGCCAGCTTTCCGGCTTCCGTCGCCACCGGATCGGCTTGCACCGGCAACGGCGTCAGCGGACGCTCCAGCGCGAGTTCCAGCACCTGGTCGATCCAGCGCACGGCATGGATGGTCAAGGCATCGGTGATGTTCTTCGGTATGTCGGCGAGATCCTTCTTGTTTTCCTCGGGAATGATCACGCTGGTGATGCCGCCGCGATGCGCCGCCAGCAGTTTCTCCTTGAGGCCGCCGATCGGCAACACCCGGCCGCGCAGGGTGATCTCGCCGGTCATTGCGAGTTCCGCGCGCACAGGATTTTTGGTCAGCGCCGACACCAGCGCCGTGCACATCGCGATGCCGGCGCTCGGGCCGTCCTTGGGCGTCGCCCCTTCCGGGACGTGGACATGGATGTCGTATTTGTCGTGGAAGTTCGCGTCGATGCCGAGCAACTGGCTGCGGGCGCGGACCACCGACTGCGCGGCCTGGATCGATTCCTTCATCACGTCGCCGAGCTGACCGGTCAGGATCAGCTTGCCCTTGCCCGGGACCACCGTGGCCTCGATGCTGAGCAGGTCGCCGCCCACCGAAGTCCACGCGAGCCCGGTCACCAAGCCGACTTCGTTCTGCTGTTCCTTGCGGCCGAAGTCGAAGCGGCGCACGCCCAGGTACTTGTCGAGATTGCGCGACTCCACCTTGACCATGGCGGCGGCGCGCTTGCGGTGTGCGGGCCTGGTCTTGCCCGACGCCGCTTCCGCGGATTTCTTCCCGTCATTGCCGGTCGTCTGCGCAAGGGTCAATTCCTTGACCACCTTGCGGCAGATCTTGGCGAGCTCGCGTTCCAGGTTGCGCACACCGGATTCGCGTGTGTAGTAACGAATGATGTCGCGCAGCGAACCTTCCGACACGGAAAGTTCGTGGTCCTTCAAGCCCGCCGCCTTGATCTGCTTCGGAAGAAGATACTTCGTCGCGATCGCGACCTTCTCGTCCTCGGTGTAACCCGGGATGCGGATCACCTCCATGCGGTCCAGCAGCGGCGCCGGGATGTTCATCGTGTTGGCCGTCGCGATCCACATCACTTCGGACAGATCGAAATCGACTTCGAGGTAATGGTCATTGAAGGTGTGGTTCTGTTCGGGGTCGAGCACTTCCAGCAGCGCCGCCGACGGATCGCCACGGAAATCCATCGCCATCTTGTCGATCTCGTCCAGCATGAACATCGGATTCCTGGTGCCGACCTTGGCCATGTTCTGGATGATGCGGCCCGGCAGCGAACCGATGTAGGTGCGGCGATGGCCGCGGATCTCGGCCTCGTCGCGCACGCCGCCCAGGCTCTGGCGCACGAACTTGCGGTTGGTCGCGCGCGCGATCGAATGCCCGAGCGAAGTCTTGCCAACGCCGGGCGGCCCGACCAGGCACAGGATCGGGCCCTTGATCTTGTTCACGCGCTGCTGCACGGCCAGGAACTCAAGGATGCGTTCCTTGACCTTTTCCAGCCCGTAGTGGTCCTCGTTCAGCACCTGCTCGGCCACGCGCAGGTCCTTGCGCACCTTGCTGCGCTTCTTCCACGGCACGCTGGTCATCCAGTCGAGGTAATTGCGCACCACCGTCGCTTCGGCCGACATCGGCGGCATCTGCTTCAGCTTGTTGAACTCGGCCTTGGCCTTCGTGAGCACCGCCTTGGGCATGCCGGCCTGGTCGATCTTCTTCGCCAGCGCATCGATCTCGTTCCCACCCTCCTCGATGTCGCCCAGTTCCTTCTGGATCGCCTTCATCTGCTCGTTGAGGTAATACTCGCGCTGGCTCTTCTCCATCTGGTTCTTGATGCGGCCACGGATGCGCTTCTCGACCTGCTGCAGGTCGAGTTCGCTTTCGACCAGGCCGATCAGCATCTCGGTGCGCGCACCGACAGCGACGGTGTCGAGCACCTTCTGCTTGTCCGACAGACGCACCGAAAGGTGCGCGGCGATCGAGTCGGCGAGCCTCGACAGGTCGTCGATGCCGGACAGCCCCGTCAACACCTCGGGCGGCAGCTTGCGGCTCTGGCGCACCAGTTGCTCGAACAACCCGATCAGCATGCGCGCGGCGGTTTCCAGTTCGGCGGCCGGGCGATCGAAAACCGGCTGCAGCGACACGGCATCGCCGCGCAGCATGCCATCGGTTTCGAAGCACCGCTGCAACTGCGCGCGCGACTGGCCCTCGACCAGCACCTTGACGGTGCCGTCCGGCAATTTCACCAATTGCAGCAGGCTGCCGATGGTGCCGACCGCGTTCAGATCGTTTTCGCCGGGATCGTCGGTTTCCGGCTGCTTCTGCGCCAGCAGCAGGATGCGGCGGTCGCCTTCCATGGCCGCTTCCAGCGCCTTCATCGACTTCTCGCGGCCGACGAACAGCGGAATCACCATGTGCGGGTAAACCACCACGTCGCGCAGCGGCAGCACCGGCAACTCGACCGTCGCGGTCAGGGTTTCGGGGGTATCGTTTGGCATGTCCGGGTCTTGGGTGGATAGCGCAATGCCCGCAATGCGGGCGATGTCATGAGAATGGTGGCGGCACGCGCCAGGATCAAGCGCCGAGAGGGGATTGCGGGAGCCTGCCGCGCGATGATTGCACGAGGCATTGGCGCGCAGGGCGCGCGCCAACAATATCGAGCAGGCAACACGGACAGCGTGCAGCGGGATCCAGGCCTGGATCACCGCAGCCCGCGGAGTCCGGAAACGGCAAGCAGGGCGAAAACCGCGCAGCGGCTTGCGCCGAATCCCGGTATGGCGGAAGCGGCTGCACCAATTTCGCCCCGCGCGTTCACCCAGCGTGCAGGCCGAACCTAATCGCCCATCTGTTTTTGCAGGTGCTCCCGGCGTTCCTGGGCGTCCAGCGACAGGGTTGCGATCGGACGCGCTTCCAGGCGCTCCAGGCCGATTTCCTCGTCGGTTTCCTCGCAGAATCCGTAGCGCCCTTCCTCGATCTTGCGCAGGGCCTTCTCGATCTTGGAGATCAACTTGCGGTAACGGTCGCGGGTGCGCAGCTCCAGCGAGTTCTCGGTTTCGCGCGTGGCGCGTTCGGCGTCGTCACCCACGTCGCGAACTTCCTCGCGCAGGTTTTCCATGGTCTGGCGCGATTCCTCCACCAACTGGTCGCGCCAGTCCTTCAGCTTCTGGCGGAAGTACGCCAGCTGCTTCGGACCCATGTACTCCTCTTTCGCGTCGGGGCGATAGCCTTTCGGCAAATCGATATTCACCGTGGACGGCAAGGCGTAGCGGCCATCCTCCCGGGTGATGGTCTGCGCGTCGCCGCCGCCGACGCTGAGGCGCGCGGCAACGCCGCCCACCGGCCGCTGGTGCACCCGCTTGCGCGGTGCAGCCTGGTGCGGCGGGTGCTGGCCGCCGTGCGGCGCCGCGGATTGTCCGGAAGCCACGCGGGTCCCCGTCGTCTTGCGCGATGCGCTGGCCTTCCCGGCCTTGTCGGCCTTCCTGGCAGCCCGCGGCGCGGCGGATCGCTTCTGCGCCTGCGGCTTGGCGGCACTTTTCTTCCCTGCAGCCTTGCGCGCCTTTTTCGCTGCGGGCGCCTTGGCAGCCTTCTTCACTGCAGCGGCCCTGCCCTTCACGGTCTTCTTCGCCTTCGCCGCTTTCGCGGCGGGTTTGCGCGCGGTCCTGGACGCAGCCTTGCGCGCCGGCTTTGCAGCCACCTTCTTCGCGGGCCGGGCCTTGGCCGCCTTGGCCGAGGCCTTTGCTGTTTTCCCACTGCGCCGGGTGGCGCCGTGCTTCGATTTTGCCATGTCCCTTGCACTCGAGGTTGTGGAGATGCGACCGCGTGTTATAGCGTAGTCGGTCCGACCGGGCAACCGATTTCGGCAACCCGGGCGGAAGACTCCATCCATACTTTGGCTGCACGGCCTTGACCCGTCTCCTGCTGTTCCTCATCGCAGTCTACAAGCGCTGCCTGAGCCCCTTGCTGGGGGCACGTTGCCGCTTCTACCCGAGTTGCTCGAGCTATGCGCGCGTCGCAATTGCGCGTTTCGGCCCGTGGCGCGGTGGCGTGCTCGCCGCATGGCGTATCCTGCGCTGCCAGCCGCTGTGCGAAGGCGGCATCGATCCGGTGCCCGAATCGTTCACCCTGCACCGCTGCCACCCGCACGGAGAAGAATGAATGGCCGACTGGCTGATCAAGAGTGCCGAACTGGTCAACGAAGGCCGGCGGTTCCACGCCGACCTGCGCGTCCGCAGCCAGCGCATCGAGCAAATCGGGAACGACCTGACAGCGCGCCCGGGCGAACAAGTGTTCGACGCTTCCGGCCTGTGGCTGCTGCCCGGGATGATCGATGACCACGTGCACTTTCGCGAACCGGGCTACACGGCCAAGGCGGACATCGCATCGGAATCGCGCGCCGCCGTGGTAGGCGGCGTCACCAGCTTCCTCGAAATGCCGAACACCCGACCGGCGACACTGACCCACGCGCTGCTCGAAGACAAATACGCAATCGCCGCACGCACCTCGCTCGCCAACCACGCGTTCTACTTCGGCGCCAGCAACGACAATCTCGATGCGATCCGCACGCTCGATGCGCGCAAGGTTCCCGGCGTGAAGGTGTTCCTCTGCGAATCGACCGGAAATCTGTGCGTCAGCGATCCGGCGGCATTGGAAGGCGTGTTCCGCGACGCACCGGTCCCGGTGCTGGTGCACGCCGAGGACAGCCGCATCATCCACGCCAACCTCGATCGCGCAAAAGCCGAGTACGGCGACGACATCCCGATGGCGCTGCACCCCGCCATCCGTTCGCGCGAAGCCTGTTTCGAGTCGACGAGGTGGGCGGTGGACACCGCGCGCCGCCACGGCACCCGCCTTCATGTGCTGCATGTCTCGACCGCCGACGAGCTCGCGCTGTTCGAGGCCGGGCCGATTTCGGGGAAGAGGATCACGGCCGAAACCTGCGTCCACTTCCTGCGCTTCAGTGATGCCGATTACGCGACGCTCGGCGGCAGGATCAAATGCAACCCCGCGATCAAGGCGGCATCCGATCGCGCCGAACTGACCCGCGCGCTGGCGGACCGGAGACTGGACATCCTCGCCACCGATCATGCGCCGCACCTGGAATCGGAAAAGGCCAACCCGTACACGAGCTGCCCTTCGGGGATCCCGCTGATCCAGTTCGCGCTGCAATCGGCACTCGAGGGCGTGTTCCGAGGCGACTTCTCGCTGGAACGCCTGGTGGAAGCGTACGCGCACGCGCCTGCGGCGCTGTTCAAGGTCGTCGATCGTGGCTATTTGCGGGAAGGTTGTTTCGCCGACCTCGCACTGGTCGATCCGGGTACGCCGCAGACCGTGCGGCGCGAAGACATCGTCTCGAAATGCGGCTGGTCGCCGTTCGAGGGCGACACGTTTCGCGCCAGCCTCGCCGCGACGTTCGTCAATGGCAACCTGGTGGCGCGCGCCGGCAGGGTGCTCGACGCCCCGCCCGGGATGCGCCTGGTTTTCGACCGGCCGTAGGAGCCTGCGTGCAGGCGGTGGTCGCGGGCACGCCGGTGATGCATTCCACGATGCGGTCGCCTGCAGGCAGGCTCCTACCCCGGGAAATGCTTGCTGACTTCCGCCACCGCGTCGTGCGGATGCAGGCTTTCGTGGTGGGAGGCGACGATGTGGTAACCGGCGATGCGCTCGTCGGCATCCAGTGCCGTGCGGACACGCCGCGCGGCATCCTCGCAAAACATCAGGTTGTCGGCGTTCAATCTCGCGAAGGCCTGCTCGTCCTCGCGTTTGACCGCGGTTTGCACCGGCGTCGCCAGCGCACGTTCGACCGCGTCGATCAGTTCGGCCACCGGAAGGTCGAACCCCGGAGCAAGACGCACGGTGACCCGCGCGGTGCTGCGCTGCGCATGCGGGGTGGCCGCCATGCCGCGCTCGCTGCCCAGCCACTCGCGCACGGAGCGCTGCGAGGGCAGCATGTCCGAAAAATCCTCGTCGAAACGCTGCTGGTTGAGCTGCCGCGACAGTGCGGCGGACGCCGGGCAGGTCGAGGAATAGGTGACCTCGCAACCGAGTTGCACGCTGAAGCGTTCGTCGAGCAATTGCGCCGTGACGGTGACCGGATAGCTGCGCCAGCCGGCGTTGTCGCTGACCAGCGCGCGACGTTTCATCATCTGCGCGTAGTCGATCCGCAGGCGCGCGCGACCGGAAAGCCCGGCGTGCGATGCGACCAGCGCGTGCAACAGGCTGCGCAGCCCGGACGGGGTCAGTGCCTGCTCGCCCAGCGACTGCTCGAGCGCGAGGTACAACCGCGACATGTGGATGCCACGCGCGCCCGGGTCGGCGAGGTTCACCTGTACCGAAATCCGCGCCGGGACGACCAGCGTGCCTCCTTGTCCGTCCGCGCAGCGCACCGGCAGGTCGATGCCATCCATCCCCACCCAGTCCAGTGCGCCGCCCGCAACCGGCTCGGCACCGGTGGCAACGTCGGGCAGGCGTGCGTTGTCGGAATCGAGGGTCATGAATTCGCCTTGGTATGGGACACCCCGCGCCATATGCGGGCCTCGCGCCACGTTTGCAACAGGTTGCCGAACCCGGAATCGGGCGCACACAACGCCTGCAAGGGATCGTCGGCGCGGGTGGCCCGATCCAGGCTGCGCAAATCATGATGAAGGGCAATGGCGCGAAACAGGGTCAACGGCCCCGGCATTGTAGCGACGTCGCCCAGTGCGCCACGCAGTGTCCGGGCGTAATCACGCAACGCCGCGCGTCGCTCCGACCCGTCCACGCCCAACGCCTCGACCGTGAGGCCGTGCCTGGCCAGCAGGTTCATCGGTAGTGGCGTGCGGCCGTGTCCCACTTCGACGGCGAGCGCACGGGCGCCGGCAACGAGGTTGGCGAGGGCGACGACCGCCGCGGCACGCGAACGCTCTGCCCCGCCGCCGAACCACACGCGCGTTTCCAGGCCCGCGATCGCGTCGGCCAGCGGCGCCGCGGCTCTTCGCTGCGCGTCGACGTCTGCGCACGGCGGCGCCTCGATCGCGAGCAGGGCCGCATCCACCACCGCGGTCCAGCACGACAGCGGCACTTCGCGTACCCGTCCCTCGGCAAACAGCGCTTGCGTCAGCGGATGGCGCGCGTCGCCTTCGGCCGCGCGTTGCAATTCCTCGCGCCACCACGCCAGCTTGACCGCGGCAACCTGGGGTTCCTGCACGTCATGCAGGGTTTTCCACCACTCCTGGACCAGCGCGGCGAGTGCACCAAAGCGTACGCGCTCGCCGCGACGCAGGAACCGCCACGCACAGGCCCGCTGCGGATCGGCATCGCGCCATGTCGACAGATAGCCCTCGAGCGCGCTGTCGCTCACGCGCGATCCAGCCATCCCGCCAACTGATCCGCATCGATCGCGATGGCATCCGGACGCCATGTGCGTGGATCGGCACCGTCGAGGTAACCCCAGCCGGCTGCGATCGTGTACAACCCGGCCGCGCGTCCCGCCACGATGTCGCGCGGATCGTCGCCCACGAACACGGACTGCGCAGGTTCCACGCCTGCCAGCGCGCAAGCGTGCAGCACCGGTGCCGGGTCGGGCTTGCGTTGCGGCAACGTGTCGCCGCCGACGACCGCCGCAACCCGCCGTTCAAGGGCGAGCGCCGCCAGCACCAGCGCCACGAGGTCGCCGGCCTTGTTGCTGACCACGCCCCAGCGCACGCCACGCGTCTCGAGATTTTCAAGCAATCGCGGCACCCCGGGAAACAGGCGGGTGTTGCGCATGCCGGTGGCGACATACAGTTCAAGGAAACGCGGCAACGCGGCATCGACCGCGGCTTCGTCGCCGTCCCCGAACGCGCAGCGCAGCACCGCGCGCGCGCCGCGCGATACGGTTTCACGGACGATGTCGAATGCCGGCGCCACCTTGTGGCGTTCATCGCACAGCGCGGTCAGGGCGTCGTGCATGTCGCGCGCCGAGTCGACCAGCGTTCCGTCGAGATCGAAGAACACCCCCGCGAGGGGCTGCGGCAGCAGTTTCATGCGCCGGGTTTGGAGGCGCAAACCAGATAATTGATTGCCGTGCGTGACGTCAGCCAGGCTTTTCTGGTCAATGGGTTATAGGCAATTCCGGATATTTCGTCGAGAGCAAGACCGGCCTGGCGCAACAGCTTGGCCAACTCCGACGGACGCAGGAACTGGCGGTAATCGTGGGTGCCGCGCGGAAGCAGGCGGGCAATGTATTCGGCGCCGATGATGGCCGTTGCAAAACTGGCCGCGGTGCGGTTCAGCGTCGACAGGAACAATTTGCCACCGGGCCTCAGGAGTGCCGCCAGGTCATCGATCAGCGCAGCCGGATCGGGCACGTGCTCGATCAATTCCATGCAGCACACGGCGTCGAATTGAGATGGTTCCGCCTCGGCAAGCTCCCGGGACGAACACAGGCGGTAATCCACCGACAGCGGCCGGGCTGCAACGGAATTGCTCTCGAACAAATGCAACCGGGCCACTTCGATCACTTCGGGAGCCAGATCGATCGCCACCACGCTGGCGCCGGCCTTCGCCAGGGCTTCGCTCAGCAACCCGCCGCCGCAGCCGACGTCGGCCACGCGCGCGCCTTGCAGCGCGACGCGCTCGGCCACGAACATCCGCCGCACCGGATTCAGGTCGTGCAACGGGCGGGATTCGCCGTCCGGGTCCCACCAGCGACTCGCGAGCTTGCCGAAGCGGGCGAGCTCCTCGGGATCCGCGTTGTGCGTCGTACCGTTCACTTCACATCCTGACTCTTCAAAACGACATTTGTCCGCGAATTTCTTCGCGTTCATTTGGGACCGCTTCCGCTTTCACCGACCTACCTGACTGCCACGATCCGGTCGCGCCAGCGACGCGCCTTTTCCAGCACGCCGGAAAGATCGAAGTCGACCAGCGCGCCCTCGGCGAGCTTGCGCTTGCCATCGATCCACACGTCGCTGACCTGACGCCGCGACACGGCGTACGCAAGGTGCGAAACCACATTGTAGAGCGGTTGGGTTTCGACCTCATCCATCCGCACCGCCACGAGATCGGCGCGCTTGCCTGTTTCGATCGAGCCCACCAGCTCGCCCAACCCCAGCGCCTTCGCGCCATTCAAACTGGCTGCGCGGATGGCGAACGCGTCGTCGAATGCCGCGGCGTCGCACGCAACCGCCTTGGCCAGCAACGCCGCGCTGCGCAATTCGCCGAACATGTCGAGATCATTGTTGGAGGCGCAACCATCGGTGCCAATCGCGAGGTTGACGCCGCCGCGACGCAACCGCTCCGCCGGACAAAACCCCGAAGCCAGTTTCAGATTGGATTCGGGGCAATGCACCACGGACACGCCGGTCGCGGCGCACAGCTCGATCTCCGGATCGCTGACCTGGGTCATGTGCACCGCGATCAACCGGTCGTTGACGAGCCCCAGCTTCTGCAGGCGTTGCATCGGACGCAGGCCGTGCTCGCGCCTGCTGTCCTCGACTTCCTGCGCGGTTTCCATCAGGTGCAGGTGCACCGGCAGGTCAAGCTGGTCCGAAAGCGTGCGGATGCGTCCGAAGGATTCATCGGAGACGGTGTACGGGGCGTGCGGCGCGAACGCCGTGCCGATCAGTGGATCGCCGCGCAGTGCGTCGTGCACGGCGAGCGCACGTTCGAAGTATTCGTCCCGGGACTGCGCCCAGGCGCTGGGAAATTCGATGATCGGCAGCCCGACCAGCGCGCGGAACCCGTGCGCCTTGTAGGTTGCCGCTTGCACATCGGGGAAGAAGTAGAGCTCGCTGCAGCACGTGGTCCCGCCACGCAGCATCTCGGCGATGGCGAGTTCGACGCCGTCGCGCACGAACTCGGGGCCCATGACCTTCGCCTCGACCGGCCAGATGTGCTCGCGCAGCCACGTCATCAACGGCAGGTCGTCGGCCACGCCGCGCAGCAGCGTCATCGGATTGTGGGTGTGGGCGTTGACGAGGCCGGGGATCAGCGCGTGGTCGGGAAGTTCCACGCGCTCGCGCGGGGCGTACTGCGCCACCGCTTCCGTGACAGGCAATACGTCGATGATCGCGCCGCCGGTCACCGCAACAGCGTGGCCTTCCAGCACCACGCGATCGGGCTCGACCGGCAGCAGCCAGCGGGGAGCAATCAGCAGGTCGATGGTGCGCGGGGTCATCACAGGGTCCAATGCAGGAGCGCGCCTGCGCGCGACCGTCGCCTGCAGGAAGGCTCCAGTGCGTTGTTATTTCACCCGGCTGACGTACTCGCCGGTGCGGGTATCGACCTTGATGACTTCGTCCTGGTTCACGAACAGCGGCACGCGTACGGTCGCGCCGGTTTCGAGCTTGGCCGGCTTGCCGCCGCCCCCCGAGGTGTCGCCGCGCAGGCCGGGATCGGTTTCGACGATCGCCAGCTCCACGAAATTGGGCGGCAGCACCGACAGCGGCGTGCCATTCCACAACGTGACGATGCACTCTTCCTCACCCTTCAGCCACTGCGCGGCGTCGCCCACGGCGTTCTTGTCGGCGGTGTGTTGCTCGAAGCTGCCGGGATCCATGAAGTGCCAGAACTCTCCGTCGTTGTAGAGGTACTGCATGTCGGTATCGATGACGTCGGCACCCTCGACCGTGTCGGTCGATTTCAGGGTCTTCTCCGTCACGCGGCCATTCTTGAGGTTGCGGATCCTGATGCGGGTGAACGCCTGGCCCTTGCCGGGCTTGATGAAATCCGCGCCGACGATCACGTAGGGATCGCCGTCGACGATGATCTTCAGCCCGTTCTTGACATCGTTGAGACCGTAGTTGGCCATGCTGCTTGCTCCGTGGATACGGGTCGCCGCCGGCGGCGGACGAACCTCGACCGGCAATTGACCTAGAATGGCTGGTTTGCCGGGCGAGTGGTCCGGCGACAAGCCCGCCATGATAACTGCAATCGGCCAATCCACGCAGCCTGACCCATCGCCGGACTGGCGCCTATCTTTGCGCGACGCCGTCACCGACCCGCGCGAATTGTTGGCGCTGCTCGGGCTGTCGCACCTCGCCAACCGCTTGCCGGCCGGCGACGCAGGCTTTCCATTGAAGGTGCCGCGCGGCTTCGTGGCGCGCATGCGCCACGGCGATCCCGACGATCCGCTGCTGCGGCAGGTTCTGCCGCAACTGGCCGAATGCGACGAGGTGCCGGGCTTCATCGACGACGCCGTGGGCGATCTTGCCGCGGTGAAGGACCATGGCGTGCTGCACAAATACGAAGGTCGCGCGCTGCTGATTGCAGCCGGCAGTTGCGCGGTCAATTGCCGCTATTGCTTCCGTCGGCATTTCCCCTACGCCGAGGAGCTGGCGGCCACGCACGCGTGGCGCGAAGCGGTCGCCTGCCTTGCCGCCGACCCCTCGATCCGCGAGGTGATCCTGTCCGGCGGCGACCCGCTGGTCCTTTCGACACAAAAATTGACAAATCTCACCGATGCGCTCCGCGGGTTGCCCCACGTGCTGCGCCTGCGCGTCCACTCACGGCTGCCGGTGGTGCTGCCCGAGCGCATCGACGCCGCCTTTTGCGCATGGCTCTCCGGGCTGCCGTTGCAACGCGTCGTGGTCCTGCATGCAAACCACCCCGACGAGCTGGATGCCAGCGTGGGCGCGGCCTGCAGCCGCCTGCGCGAGGCCGGCGCGACCCTGCTGAACCAGTCGGTGTTGTTGCGGGGAATCAATGACGACGCCGGGACGCTGGCCGACCTTTCTGAACGGCTGTTCGCGTTCGGCGTGCTCCCCTACTACCTTCATCAACTGGACCGGGTGCGCGGCACGGCCCATTTCGAGGTCCCGGATGCACGCGCCAGGGAACTGGCCGGGATGTTGCGCATGCGGCTTCCCGGGTACCTTGTCCCGCTGCTGGTACGCGAGGTGCCGGGCGGAGTCGCCAAGCGCCCGCTGTGATGCGGCATGCTGGCGCTGCACGCTTCGATCGGGTAAAAAGCCACGTCCGCCAGGATGAAGGCGTGACGAGCTGGTCGGGGGCCTCGGTGGGGTCGCCAGAGACTGCGACGAGCCGGTCGCATCATTCCCGGGCGCGTACGCAGCCGCTTGTTCAGATGTTTTGCAAAGGCCACTCATGTTGCCCGAACCCATTACCAAACTGATCATCGCCGAAGATCAGGCCGAGGACGCGGAACAGATCATCAGCGTGCTGCGCAACAGCGGCATGGCGCTGCGTCCGCAGCGCATCTCGACCGAAGCGGAGCTGGCGGCGAGCCTCGAGTCGTTCATCCCGGACCTGGTGCTGGCCAATCCCGCCTGCAAGGAAATCTCCATCGAATTCATCGCGCATGCGCTCGATGCCACCGCCAAGGATGTCGCGTTGCTGGCGCTGACCGATCGCCTGACCGACGATACCGTTGCCGGCATCCTGGCCCACCAGAGCATCCGCGGCATCGCCCTGCGCAACCGCCACGATCAATTGCAGGCAGTGGTGAGGCGCGAGCTCGACGCGCTCAATACCCGCCGCAACGTGCGCAAGCTGGAGGCGATGCTGCGCGAATCCGCGCGGCGCTGCGATGCATTGCTCGATTCCTCGCGCGATCCCATTGCCTACATCCATGAAGGCACCCACGTCCGCGCCAACAACGCCTATCTCGAGATGTTCGGTTTCCAGAGCTTCGAAGACGTCGAAGGACTGACCATCCTCGACCTCGTCGCTCCACAGCACATCGCGGACTTCAAGGATCTGCTCAAGCGCCTCGCGCGTGGCGAGAAGCCGCCGCCGAAGCTCGACCTGACCGCGCAGCGTGGCGACGGCAGCACGTTCGACGCGGTGATGGAGTTTTCATCCGCGACCTACGAAGGCGAGCCCTGCCAGCAGATCGTTTTCAGGCTCCCGGCCTCCGACACCGCGACCGAAGAGGAATTGCGGCGCCTCAAGACCCGGGACCAACTGACGGGCCTGTACAACCGCGCGCACTTCTTGGAATTGCTCGACTCGGCCGTGGCCCGCGTGATCGACGGCGCGACCGACCAGGCGCTGTTGCTGCTCGAACCCGACAATTACCGTGCAGTGCTCGACACCGTCGGGCTCGCCGGCGCAGACGACGTACTCCGTCAACTGGCCGAAACCGTCAAGCAGCACCTGCGCGCGTCGGATTGCGCCGGCCGGATCGGCGACCATTCGTTCGGCATCCTGCTGTCGAATCACGCCCAGGCAGAAGTCCAGCAAATCGCGGAATCGCTGCGCAGCAGCGTCGAGGCCACCATCGTCGAAGCCGGGGGGCGTTCCACGAGCCTGACCATCAGCATCGGCGGCAGCTTGCTGGTCGAGAAGAACGCCAAATCACAGGTGTTGTTGTCGCTCGCCAACGATGCATTGCGGGCTGCATCCGGCCAGGGCGGCAACCGCATCGACATCCACGATCCCGCTGCCGCCGACAAGGCCGAAGTGGCCCGCGAGCAGCAATGGCTGGACATGATCGACGCTTCGCTCGAAAACGACGGATTCGTATTGTATTACCAGCCGATCGTGAGCCTGCAGGGCGAGGAAGGCGAATTCTACGAAGTGTTGCTGCGGATGCGCGGGCCCACCGAAGAGGTGATGCCGGCGCACTTCATGCCGATCGCCGAGCGCAACGATCGCATGCTCGCGATCGACCGCTGGGTCATCGAGCACGTGATCGAGGCACTCGGAAAGTCGCCGGAAAAACCTCATCCGACGATCCTGTTCGTCAAGCTCTCGACGCTGACCCTGCACGACGAGACGCTTGCCGACTGGGTCGACGAGAAGCTCGCCTCCGCCAACGTCAAGGCCTCGCAGATCGTGTTCGAAGTCCCGGAAGCCAAGGTCATGACCTGCCTCAAGCAGGCACACGATTTCGTGGAACGCTGGCGCCAGAGCGGCGGCGCGTTCGAGCTGGAGCAATTCGGCTCGGGTCTCAATTCGTTCCAGGCGCTCAAGCACATCGATGCCGAATACCTGAAGCTCGACCGCGCGCTCACCGCCGACCTCGCCCACCACTCCGAAAACGAACTCAAGGTGCGCGAATTGTGTTCGCAGGCCCATGCGGCAGGCAAGCGCACCGTCGTCGAGTGGATCGAGGAAGCCGCAAGCATGCCGACCCTGTTCTCGGCCGGCGTCCACTTCGCCCAAGGCAACTTCCTCGCCCCGCCGTCACCGGAAATGCGCTACGTGACTTGAGAGGCCGAGCGGAACTCGGGACGCCCTACGCCTCGAACTGTTCGTCGAGAATCCGCTGCGCGAGACTCCGTTCGGGGTCGAACAGCAACGTGATGGAACGCTCGCGGGCTTCGCGCACCTGGATTTCCACGGCGTCCCGCACTTCGTGGAAGTCCGCGGTGGCGCTGACCGGGCGGTGCTTCGGCTCCAGCACACGCAAACCGATCCTCGTTGCGACAGGCAACAACGCCCCGCGCCAGCGGCGCGGGCGAAACGGGCTGATCGGAGTCAGCGCCAGCACGTTGGCGTCGAGCGGCAGGATCGGACCGTGCGCCGACAGGTTGTAGGCCGTCGAACCGGCCGGCGTGGAAACCAGCAGGCCGTCGCAAACCAGGTTGGGAAGCTTCACCTCGCCGTTCAGCGAGACCCCGATGTGCGCCGCCTGATTGGTCTGTCGCAACAGCGAGATCTCGTTGAACGCCAGCGCGACGGCTTCGCTGCCGTCATCACGCGTGACCCGCATCTCCAGGGGATGCAGCACCGCGGGATGCGCCGCGGCGATGCGCGCCGGAAGTTCATCCGGACGATGGCGGTTCATGAGAAAACCGACCCGACCGAGCTTCATCCCGTATACCGGCAGACCACGGTCGAGTTCGGCGTGCAGCGTGCGCAGCATGAACCCGTCGCCGCCCAGCGCGACGATGACGTCGGCAGCCTCCGGGGCCACGGCACCGTAGCGTTCCTCGAGCGCGGCACAGGCTGCGCGCGCCTTGTCGGATCCCGAGGCGACAAAGGCGAGCCGCGGTGTGGCGGCGACCGGACGCGGTGCAGTGGCCATGCTGTCAGTGTGCGGGGGATCGGTGCGATCGTCCATGGAATATCCTGCGCCCGCCGCTGGCCGTCGTGCTGACTGACGCTTCGGTAGTCATGCGCTGCTGCCCCGCGCCGGGTCGCATGCCCGTCACCCCGACTGCGCGATCTGCGCAAGCCGCCGCAAGGCCACCGAAGCGATGGGGTAATCGACGTCGACGCTGCGGATCTCGTCCAGCATCCCGCGGGTGAATTGCAACTGCGGGTCGTCGCGCTCCAGCCACGCAGAGACCGCGCCATCGGCGCCCTGGCGGCCCTGTTCGGATGCCAGGATCTGGCTCACCATCGCGCGCTGCTGCGCCGCAAGTTCGTCGCGCAGGGCGCCACGGGCCTGTGCATGCCAGCGGCTCTCGACCGGAAGCTTCTCGATCTGGGTACGCAGCCACTCGATGTCCAGGGCCTCGCCGAGATCGAAGAACACGCGCGCGACGTGCTCGACCGGATGGCCCGAATCCAGCGACGTCTCGATGACATCCATGGCCCCTTCCAGCGCCGGAATCGTCGCGAGCTTGTGCGAAAGTTCCGAGGGGAAACCGAGCCCCTCCCACTTTTCGAGATCGACGTCCCATGACGCGCGCCCGGTCTCGGTCAGCCGCGCGGGCAGCGCCTTGCGCAGCTTGTCCATGTCGGGCTGGAAGCGATGCACCAGGTCGGTGATGCCGAGCACCGTCCCGGGCCGATTGAGGAGCCAGCGCGAGATGTGGCGCAACAACGACCACACCTTCATCAGGGCGTCGATTTGCGCGGATTCGCCGACCTGGCCGTCCAGCGCCTCGATGCCCGACCACAGTTCGCGTGCATGCAGGATCTGGCGCGCCGCGTTGTAAGCCTTGACCACCGCGGCAGCGGTTTCGCCCGTGTCTTCCTGGCTGCGCAGGACGAAGGTCGCGCCCATGCGGTTGACGATCGAGTTGGTGACCGCGGAGGCGATGATCTCGCGCTTCAGGCGGTGCCGCTGCATGTGTGCTGCGTATTTCTCGTGCAGCGGTTCGGGGAAGTAGCGCACCAGCTCGTGCGACAGGAACGGATCCTCGGGGACGTCGGAGTCGAGCAGGGCCTCGTAAAGCACGATCTTCGAATACGACAGCAACACCGCGAGCTCGGGCCGCACCAGGCCCCGATGGTGGGTGCGACGCTCGGTCAGTTCGGCGTCGGATGGCAGCGACTCGATCTGGCGATCGAGTTGGCCGCGCGATTCCAGGGTCCGGATGAAGTGCGCCTTGGAGCCGATCCGTCCGACCGACATGTGTTCCATCAGGCTGATCGCCACGTTCTGGCGGTAGTTGTCGCGCAACACCAGGCGCGCGACCTCGTCGGTCATCGAATGCAGCAGCGCATTGCGGGCGGCCTCGTCCATTTCACCCCGCTGCACCGCATCGTTCAGCAGGATCTTGATGTTGACTTCGTGGTCGGAGGTATCCACGCCCGCCGAGTTGTCGATGAAGTCGGTGTTGAGGATCACGCCCTTGTGCGCGGCCTCGATCCGGCCCTTCTGGGTGAACCCGAGGTTGCCGCCCTCGCCCACGATCTTGCAGCGCAGCTCGCCACCATTGATGCGCAGCGCATTGTTCGCGCGGTCGCCGACATCGGCGTTGCTTTCCGAATCCGCCTTGACATAGGTGCCGATGCCGCCGTTCCACAACAAGTCCACCGGGGCCTTGAGAATTGCACTGATCAAGTCGGTCGGCGCCAACGATTCCACGTCCCCGGGAATACCCAGCGCGGCGCGCATTTCCGGTGTCATCGCGACCGCCTTGAGCGTACGCGCGAACACGCCACCGCCTTTCGAGATCTTCGACTTGTCGTAGTCGTCCCAGGACGAGCGCGGCAGGTTGAACATGCGCTCACGCTCGACGAACGAGGCTTCGGCGTCCGGATCCGGATCGACGAAGACGTGGCGATGGTCGAACGCTGCGACCAGCCGGATGTGTCGCGACAGCAGCATGCCATTGCCGAACACGTCGCCGGACATGTCGCCGATTCCCACGCAGGTGAAATCCTCGGCCTGGCAATCGTGGCCCAGCGCCCGGAAATGGCGCTTCACCGATTCCCAGCCGCCCTTGGCGGTGATGCCCATGCCCTTGTGGTCGTAACCCGCGGAGCCGCCGGATGCGAACGCATCGCCCAGCCAGTAACCGTGCTCGATCGACAGGCCGTTGGCGATGTCCGAGAACTTCGCGGTGCCCTTGTCGGCCGCCACCACGAGGTACGGGTCGTCATCGTCGTGGCGCACGACGTCCGCCGGATGCAGGATCCGGTCGGCAGAGGTGTCGATGTTGTCGGTGATGTCGAGCATGCCGTTGATGAAGATCTTGTAGCAGGCAATGCCCTCGGCGAGCTGCGCGTCGCGATCGCCCGCTTCGGGCGGGCGCTTGACGAAAAAGCCGCCCTTGGAGCCCACCGGCACGATCACGGTGTTCTTCACCATCTGCGCCTTGACCAGCCCCAGCACCTCGGTGCGGAAATCCTCGCGCCGGTCCGACCAGCGCAAACCGCCGCGCGAGACCGGGCCGAAGCGCAGGTGCACGCCTTCGACGCGCGGCGCGTACACCCAGATTTCCCGGTACGGCACCGGCTTGGGCGCATCCGGCACTTGCTGCGAGTCGAACTTGTAGGCGATGTACTCCGCCGGCTCGCCGTCGTGCAATTGGAAGTAGCTGGTGCGCAGTGTGGCGCGAATCAGGCTCATGAAGCCACGCAGGATGCGGTCGTCGTCCAGGCTGGAAACATTGACCAGCAAGGTCTTGATGGCATTGATCAGCCCCTCGACCTGCGCCTCGCGCGGGGTATCGAGCAAACGGGCCACGCGACCGGTGAAGTCCGGATTGGCATCGAGCACCGCCTGCGGCGTGAGTGTCTCGAGCTCGCGCTTCAACGAGTCGCGGGCGGCACCGCGGCCAGCCTCGTCGCCGGAATCCCGGCGCGGATCGAACTTCGCCTCGAACAGTTCGGCCAGCAGCCCGGCGATCATCGGATAACGGTTGAGCGTCTCCTCCATGTACGCCTGTGAAAATGGCGTACCGACCTGTTGCTGGTACTTGCAATAACCGCGCAACATCGCGATCTGGCGCCAGCCGAGGCCGGCGCGCAACACCAGCGCGTTGAAGTGGTCATTCTCCGCGCGACCGTTCCAGATCGCGTGGAACGCGCCTTCGAAGCGTGCGTGCAGGTCGTCGAGCTTGAACGCGAGGGGGGCCGCCGGCCGCACGACGAAGTCCTGCACGCAGGCCCCGCCACCGGGCACATCGAGCATGTGCACCTGTTCGGTATCCACCTTCAGGCCGGCATTTTCGAGCAACGGCAAGGCCTCGGACAACGGGATGTCGTGGCCCGCGCGAAATACCTTGAAATGCAGTTCCCCGGGCGTGCGGTACGACTCGTGCAGCGCGAGGCGCATGTCCTCGCCGGTACTTGCCATCGCGGTGAGGATGCCGACGTCCTCGGCGGCGCGCGCGGGCGTGGTGTCCTCGATGTAGGCCGCGCTGAAGGCGCTGCCCCAGCGGTTGGCGAGTTGCGCGCCGCGTTCCTCGCCCAGTCCGCTGACCAGCGCATCGCGCAATTCGTCGTGCCAGCTGCGCACGATGGGCGCGAGCCTGGCCTCGAGCCTCGCCATGTCCAGGTTCACCTGCTCGCCCGTGCGTGGGCGCACCAGCACATGCATGCGCGCCAGCGGCGAATCGTCGATCTGCACCGTGACGTCGGCGTGGGTGCCGTGCAGTTCCTCGCGCAGCATTTCCTTGACGCGTTCGCCGACTTCCGGGTTGTAGTGGTCGCGCGGGATGAACACCAGGCACGAGAAGAAGCGGCCGTAGGCGTCGCGGCGCACGAACAACCTCGCGCGGCGGCGCTTGTTGAGTTCGAAGATGCCGGATGCCAACGTGAACAACTCGTCCGTCGAGGCTTGCAGCAACTCGTCGCGCGGCAGCGTCTCCAGGATCGTGCGGAACGCCTTGCCGGAGTGCGATTGCGGACGCAATCCGGAGCGCGCCTCGGCAGACTCGCATTTCTTGCGCACCAGCGGTATGTCCTGGGGCCGGCACATGTACGCGGTGGAGGTATACAGGCCCAGGAAACGCGATTCGCCGGTGGGCTTGCCGTTGTCGTCGAAGCGCAACACGCCGATGTAATCCATGTAACCCGACCGGTGGACGCGCGAACGCGCGTTGGTCTTGGTCAGGATGATGGCGTCCATCGAGCCCGATTGCGGCAGCCGGCTCGCGATCAGGCTCTTGGTGGAGCGCGGCGCGGTGGCGAGGTCGGGGTTGCGCAGGATGCCCAGCCCCGAGCCGACGCGCGCCTTGAGCAGTTCGTCGCCGCGCTCGGCCACCACGTCGTACTCACGGTAGCCGAGGAACACGAAATGGTTGTCGGCGGCCCAGCGCAGGAAATCCTGCCCCTCGGTGATTTCATCCGCATCGAGCGGCGTCTTTTCGTCCGGCAACGCATCCGCGATCGCCAGCATCCTGTCGTGCATGGCCTGCCAGTCCGCGACGGCGGCGCGCACGTCGCCGAATGCCATTTCGGCCACCGCCTGCAATTGCTGCAGTGTCGCGTCGTCGACCTTGTCGATTTCCGCGTGCATCACCGATTCCGTCGAGTCTCCGTTGCGGCCGCTCGAAATCGCTTCCACGTCGCCGCGCGCGTTCCGTTTGACATCCAGTACGGGGTGCAGGATGCGGTGCAGACGGACACCGGCCCCGGCAATCACCATTTCCAGCGAATCGACCAGGAACGGCATGTCGTCGGTCACCACTTCGATCACCGAATGCGGACAGGTCCAGCCATCGCGTTCGCGGTCCGGATTGAACGCGCGCACGCTGGCATGCCCCGCGGGCCGGTTGCGAAACCAGCGGAAAAGATCCACGCACAACTCGGCCCAGGTCGCGCTGCCCCGGCGGGCCAGTTCCTCGGGTCCCAGCTCGATGCACGTCAGCGTCGCGAAAGTCTCCGCCGCATCGGCGTCCGCCTTGGCTGCCTTGCCACGGACCTCGGCCGCGATGGCGGCGACTTCAGCATCCCCGGCGGGGACACGCAATGCGTTCATGTCGAATTTCGATGCAGGGAAAGGAACGGCTAGGATACTGCCGCACCCCGGCGCCGTTCCAGCTTCGAAGCCACTCAAGCGGCGCACCGCGGAGGGCGTGACCCTTGGCCTAGGGACGATTTCAGCCGTTCCCGTCATAATTGCAGGCTGCTGAACTGCACAGTAGAGAAATTTCGATGACGACTTGGTTGCTGCGCGGCGCGGGCGTGGCGTTGCTGGCACTCGCCCTCGGCGCATGCAGCCGCTCGGCTCCGCCGGAAACGGCGCCGGCCGAGGTCGGGGTGGTGACGGCCCGTGCAACGGACATCCCGGTGACGCGCAACTATCCCGGCCGCCTCGCGGCGACGCTCACGGCACAGGTGCGCGCACGCGTGACCGGCATCGTGCTGAAGCGCGTGTACAAGGAAGGCAGCGACGTCGAAGCCGGCGACGTGCTGTTCCAGATCGATCCCGCGCCGCTCGAGGCCAGCCTGCGCGCGGCGCGCGGGCAGCTGGGGCAAGCCGAAGCCGCGGCGCACAACGCCGGGTTGCAGGCTGCGCGCAGCAAGGAACTCGGCGCCAAGGGCCTGCTCGCCAAACAGGACGTCGACAATGCCGTGGCCGCCGCGGCGCAAGCCACGGCCGAGGTCAAGACAGCGCGCGCCAACGTCGAGAACGCCAGGATCAACCTCGGCTACGCCACGGTCGAAGCACCGATCAGCGGCCGCGCCGGGCGCGCCAACGTCACGCAGGGCGCACTGGTTTCGACCACCGACACCGCGCCGCTGACCACGGTGCAGGTGATCGACCCGATCTACGCCAACTTCAGCGAGCCGATGGCGGAAGTGGAGCGGCTGCGCCAGGCGGAAAAGTCCGGCGACCTGAAACTGGTCGCGCCGGACAAGGCCCAGGTCCAGATCGTGCTGCCCGACGGCAGCACGTACGCGCACAGCGGCACGCTGGACTTCACCGACCTGGCGGTCGATCCGAAGACCGGCGCGGTCGACCTGCGCGCACTGGTGCCCAACCCGGACCACGCCCTGCTGCCCGGCATGTTCGTGAAGATCCGGCTGACGCTCGGTACCTTGCACGACGCATTCCTGCTGCCGCAAAGCGCGATCCAGCGCGACAGCGACAGTGCGTACGTACTGGTTGTCGGCGCCGACGGCATGGTTGCCCGCAAACCGGTCCGGCTCGGCGAGCAGCACGGCGCCGACTGGGTCGTGCTCGGCGGCATCGCCGACGGCGCCAGGATCGTCGTGTCGGGCGTCCAGGAAGCCCGGCCCGGCGAGAAGGTCAAGCCGGTTGCATGGAAGCAGCCGTCGGCGCCCACGTCTTCGTCGAGCACGGACTGACGGCCCGCTCCCGCCATGTCACGCTTCTTCATCGACCGCCCGATTTTTGCATGGGTCCTCGCCATCCTGATCACGCTCGGTGGCACGATCGCGATCCTGAACCTGCCGATCGAGGCCTACCCGACGATCGCGCCCCCGAGCGTGCAGGTGCGTGCCAACTATCCCGGCGCCAACGCCAACGTCGTGCAAAGCACCGTCACCCAGGTGATCGAACAGAACCTCACGGGGATCGACCACCTGCTGTACTTCAGTTCGTCGTCCAGTTCCACCGGATTGGCCAACATCACGCTGTACTTCGATCCGGGTACCGACCTCGACACCGCGGCCGTCCAGACCCAGAACGCGGTCAGTGCCGCCGAACCACGCCTGCCGCAGGCCGTCAAGGACCTCGGCATCACGGTCAGGAAATCCAACACGGGCTTCCTGATGGGCGTTTCGCTGCTGGACCCGACCGGCCGCCTCGACCAGTCCGCGCTGAACAACGTGATCGCGGCGCAGCTCATCGACCCGATCTCGCGGGTGGAAGGCGTCGGCGACGTCAACCAGTTCGGCGCGCCCTACGCAATGCGGATCTGGCTGAACCCGCTGGAACTGCAGGGCTACGGATTGACCGCCACCGACGCGCTGGACGCGGTGCGCGCGCAGAACGTGATGTTCGCGGCCGGCTCGGTGGGTGCCGAACCCGCGACTGCGGGCCAGGGAATCACCGCCACCGTCTCGGCCGAGTCCAGCTTCGCCACCCCGGAGCAGTTCCGCCATATCATCCTGCGCACCAATCCGGACGGCACCACCGTCACCCTGGGCGACGTCGCACGGGTCGAGCTCGGCTCGGACAACTACGGCAACTTCTCGCGCCTCGACGGCAAGCCCGTCGCATCGTTCGGCATCTCGATGTCGCCGGGCGCCAACGCGCTCGCGGTCGCCGACGCCGTGCAGGCGAGGATGGAGGATCTGGCCAAGAACCTCCCGCCGGGCGTCACCTGGACCATTCCGTTCGAAAGCTACACCTTCGTCCGGGTGTCGATCGTCGAAGTCGTGAAGACCCTCGGCGAGGCGATCGTGCTGGTGTTCCTGGTGATGCTGCTGTTCCTGCAGAACCTGCGGGCGACGCTGATCCCGACGCTGGTCGTCCCGGTCGCGCTCACCGGCGCCTTCATCGGCATGTACGCGTTCGGCTTCTCGATCAACGTGCTCACGTTGTTCGGACTGGTCCTCGCCATCGGGATCGTGGTCGACGACGCGATCGTGGTGGTGGAAAACGTCGAGCGCCTGATGCGTGAGGAAGGGCTGTCGCCGAAGGAAGCGACGCGCAAGGGCATGACCCAGATCACCGGCGCGATCGTCGCAGTCACCACGGTGCTGGCTTCGGTGTTCGTGCCGGCGGCGCTCATGCCCGGCAGCGTCGGTGCGATCTATCGCCAGTTCTCGGTGACGATCGCGGTATCGATGGCATTGTCCGCCCTGATGGCCCTGACGTTCACGCCCGCCCTGTGCGCCAGCCTGTTGCGCCCGGAGCACGAACACGCCAATCGCTTCCTGCGGGGCTTCAACAACGCCTACGAGGGCCTGGCGCGACACTACCTCGCGCGCCTCGGCAAGGCCGTACGGCACACACCGCGCTGGATGATCGGCTACGCGCTGGCGATCGTGGTCGCGGTGGTGTTGCTCATCCAGTTGCCCTCGAGCTTCGTACCCTCGGAGGACCAGGGGTCGATCATCGCGACCGTACAGTTGCCGCCAGGCGCCACGATCGGGCGCACCCGCGCCGTGACCGAGGAAGTCGAGGGCATCCTGAAGAAGGACCCCGCCATCTCCAACGCGTTCACGATCGGCGGCTTCAGCTTCGTGGGTCGCGGCGAAAACGTCGGGATGGCCTTCATCCACCTGAAGGACTGGAGCGATCGTTCGCGCAGCGCCGAGGAAGTGGTGAACGACCTCAACCAGAAGTTCGCACGCATCCGCGATGCCCAGGTGTTCGCGGTCAACCCGGCGGTGATCCGCGGCCTGGGCCGATTCGGCGGCTTCGATTTCGAGCTGCAGGACCAGGGTGGCCTTGGCCACGACGCACTGGTCGCGGCCAAGGACAAGCTGCTCGCGGCGGCCGCGAAGGACAAGCGGTTGCAGAACGTGCGCGTCAACGGCATGGAAGACGCGCCAACCGTCAACATGCACGTCGACCGCGTCCAGGCGGAATCGATGGGCGTTTCGGTTACCGACGTCTACAACGCGATCCGGTTGATGCTGTCGCAGGTCTACGCCAACGATTTCTACTACCAGGGGCGCGTGCTGCGCGTGGAAATGCAGGCCGACGCACCCTTCCGAATGAGTCCATCCGACATCGGCGATTTCTACACGCGTTCGTCGAGCGGCGCGATGGTGCCGCTGTCGAGCGTGGTCGATACGCAATGGTCCATGGCGCCTCCGGAGCTCGACCGCTACGACGGCGTCGGCTCCATCGGCATCACCGGCACCGCGGCACCCGGCTACAGCTCGGGCGACGCGATCGCCGCGATGCAGGAACTGGTGGCGAAATACCTGCCCGCGAGCTTCGGCTACGAATGGTCCGGCCAGTCGCTGCAGGAAATCCTGTCGGGGGCGCAGGCCCCGATGCTGTTCGGGCTCTCGATCCTGGTGGTATTCCTGTGCCTGGCCGCGCTCTACGAAAGCTGGTCGATCCCGCTGGCAGTGATGCTGGTGATCCCGCTCGGGGTGCTGGGGTCGGTGCTGCTGACCAGCATCCGCGGACTCGAGAACGACGTCTATTTCAAGGTCGGCCTGATCGCGATCATCGGACTGTCGGTCAAGAACGCGATCCTGATCGTGGAATTCGCGGTCAGCCTGCAGAAGGAAGGCAAGGGCTTGATTGCGGCCACGCTGGAAGCTTGCCGGATCCGGCTGCGTCCGATCCTGATGACCTCGATCGCCTTCATCCTCGGGGTGCTGCCGCTGGCGATCTCGAGCGGCGCCGGCGCCAACAGCCGGCATGCCATCGGCACGGGCGTGATTGGCGGCATGCTTGGCGCAACCGCGCTCGGCATCATGCTGGTGCCGGTGTTCTACGTGGTGGTGCGGCGCCTGCTGGGCGACAAGTCCGACGGCACCGAGGTCGGCGATGCCGACGGCGGGGAAATCCGTCCGTCCGATTCCCCATAGCCTCCGTAGGTTGGGCTGAGCGGGATAGCATCCGTAGGTTGGGTTGAGCGGGCTTCATCCGCGAAGCCCAACGCACACGCACGACGATGTTGGGCTTCGCCCGGATAAAACCCCGGGCTCAACCCAACCTACAGCATGACCGGCCCCATCGCAGTAGGTTGGGTTGAGCGGGCTTCATCCGCGAAGCCCAACACTCATCGGGGCGACGTCGGGCTTCCGCCGGAATGAATCTGTCGTCAACCCAACCTACGACACCGCGATGTTGCCGAGCGCCTCGAACTCGGCGTCGGTCAGTTCGATGTCCGCCGCGGCGACATTTTCCTCGAGATGCTCGTGTTTGGATGTACCCGGAATCGGGATCATCACCGTACTTCGTTTCAGCAGCCACGCGATCGCCACCTGTGCCGCGCTGGCCTGGTGGCGGCGGGCGACTTCCGCAACCGGCGAATCAGCCTTCACCAGCGCACCACCGGACAACGGATACCACGGAATGAATCCGATCCCGCGCGATTCGCAATACTCCAGCACGTCGTCGTAACGCCGGAACGTCGCGCTGTAACGGTTCTGGACCGTCGCGACCGGGAACACCTTTTCGGCAGCCTTGACCTCCTCGACCGTCACTTCGCTCAACCCGGCGAAGCGGATCAAGCCCTGGTCGAGCATCGACTTGATCGCACCGAATTGCTCGTCGCGCGGCACGTCCGGATCGATCCGGTGCAGTTGCCACAACGTGATCCGATCCGCGCCCAGGTGGCGCAGACTCATCTTCACCTGCTGCTCGAGATACGCGGGACGCCCGACCGGCACCCACTCGTCCGGCCCCGGCCGGACCTGTCCGCCCTTGGTCGCGATGATCACGTCGCGATAGGGATGCAACGCTTCGCGGATCATCAGCTCCGAAATGTCGGGGCCGTAGGAGTCCGCCGTATCGATGAAGTTCACGCCCAGCTCGGGCACGCGCCGCAGCGTGCGCAGGCACTCGGCGCGGTCCGCCGGTTCACCCCAGATTCCCGAGCCGGTGACTCGCATCGCCCCGTAACCAAGACGATGGATGGCCAGTTCACCGCCGAGCAGGAACTTGCCGGAACGGGCAGCGTCCGCATCCGCCATATCGTGCACCTCTTTCTGCAGCACATCCTCGCAAGGATACGCCGACCGTCTGCCGTCAATCCTTGACCAGGCCGCCATCCACGACGAGATTCTGTCCCGTCACCGCGCGTGCCCAGGGCGACGCGAAGAACAACACTGCATCGGCGAACTCCGCCGGGGTCGTCACGCGCCGCAGCGGCGTGCTGGCGGCAATCATGTCGAAAATCGCGTCCGGCGTGGCGGCGCTCGCATCGGTGGTGCGCAGCAAGCCGCCCGAGACCATGTTGACCGTGACGCCGTCGGGTCCGAGATCGGCGGCAAGCGTCCGGGTCAGCGCCAGCAACGCCGCCTTGCCGGCGGTGTAGTCGTGGTACGGCACCACCGGATTCTGGAACAGGTTGCTGCCGATATTGATGACGCGGCCGAATCCGCCCTCGCGCATGGCCGGCAACGCTGCCTGCACGGTATTCAAGGCACCGTGAACACTGCCTTCGAGCTGCGCCGAGAACGCGTCCCAACCAATTTCCGCCGCCTTCGCGCGCGCGTCGCCGTTGAAGGAAAAATCCGCCAGTGCGTTGTTGACGACCGTGGTCACGGCCTCGTCGAAATGATCGCGCGCTGCCGCCAGCATCGCCGAGACCTGTTGCGGATCGGTCACGTCGGCCTGAATTGCCAGCGCATGGGTACCGCCAAGTTCGGCCGCCAATGCTTCCGCCGCCTCGCGGCTGCGCCGGTAATTGACGACCACCCGCGCACCCGCGCCGGCGAAGGCCCGCGCGATGGCGCTGCCAAGCCCGCGGCCGGCACCCGTGACCAACACGACCTGTTCCGCGATTTCCATGCAGCTTCCTGACGATGCGCACAGCGCACAAGGCCTCACTCTAGCAATGCGAACCGTGTGGACGCATGCGCCGAATCAAATCATCGCATGATCAGGTCCGATTCCGGGTTGCCCGGAATGACGAAAATGGAGGATGCCCCACAGCCGGGTGCCGGAAGCCATCAATAACCCTCGCGCTTGCGTGGCAAAACGACGACAAGCCGGTTTTGACTGGACGCACAGCAAAAAGCCACGCAGAGTGACCCGCGTGGCCTTGCATGACACGCCCCGAAGGACGTCTGCCGCTTGTTACTTGACGCGGCTGGCGTCGGACTTGCCGCGTGCGGCAATGTCTTCCTTGATGCGCGCGGCTTTGCCTTCCAGCCCGCGCAGGAAATACAGCTTGGCGCCGCGCACCTTGCCCTTGCGCTTCACCTGGATCGAATCGATCGCCGGGCTGTGCGCCTGGAACACGCGCTCGACGCCAGTGCCGTGCGACATCTTGCGCACGGTGAAGGCCGAGTGCAGACCGCGGTTGCGGCGCGCGATGCACACCCCCTCGAAGGCCTGCACGCGCTCGCGGCTGCCCTCGGTGACCTTGACGTTGACGACCACGGTGTCGCCGGCGGCGAACGGCGGCAGCTCGCGGCCCATCTGTGCCGCCTCGAATTGTTCAATGATCTTGTTCATGGGTTTGACCCTTGTGTTCCCGTTTGAATTCTTCCAGCAATCGTCGGTCTTCGGCATCCAGCGTCAACGCTTCCAGCAAGTCCGGGCGACGCAACCAGGTGCGGCCCAGCGATTGCCGGCGGCGCCAGCGGTGGATCGCCGCGTGGTCACCCGACAACAATACGGCCGGCACGTCGCCCAATTCATGGCTGACCGGCCGCGTGTAGTGCGGGCAATCCAGCAGACCGTCCGAAAACGAATCCTGCTCGGCGGATTGGGCATCACCCAGCGCGCCTTCCTGCAACCTGCCGATCGCATCGACCAGCACCGCCGCGGCAAGCTCGCCGCCCGACAGCACGTAGTCGCCGATCGACAATTCTTCGTCGACCTCGTGTTCGATCAGGCGCTCGTCGATACCTTCGTAGCGCCCGCACAACAAAATCATCCGCGGCAAACTTGCCAACTGCCGCACCTTGTCCTGCGTGAGCCGCGTCCCTTGCGGACTCAAATAAATCACCGGCGCCGGTTCGTCCGATGCCTGCCTCGCAGCCGCCAACGTCCGGCGCAGCGGCTCGACCATCATCACCATCCCCGGACCGCCGCCACACGCGGTGTCGTCGACCCGGCGGTAACCGCCTTCGGCGTGGTCGCGTGGATTCCACGCTTCCAGTTGCAACAGGCCGCGCTCGACTGCGCGTCCCGTTACCCCGAAACCAGCGCACTGGTGCACGAATTCGGGAAACAAGGTAATGACATCGACACGCATCATCGTGTTCAGTCGTCCTTGTCCCAGTCGACCACGATGCGTCCCGCATCCAGATCGACCGACTTCACGTACCTGTCCGCCACATACGGAACCAGGCGCTCCCTGCCCGCCGCGTCGCGCACCATCAACACGTCGTGCGCGCCATTGTCGAACAGATGGCTGACCGTGCCGAGCAACTCGCCCGCCGTGTTCAGCACCTGCAATCCTTCCAGATCCGTCTGGTAATACTCGCCGGCTTCCGGCTCCGGCAAGGCGTCGCGCGGAATCCAGATGCGCGCGCCGATCCATGCCGCTGCCGCGTCGCGATCGCCCACACCTGCAAGCGTCGCAACCATGCCCTTGCCTTGCGCGTGTCCATGCGCCTCGGCGACTTCCTCGAACTGCCCCGATTCGCGTTCCAGCAACCAGGGTTTGTAGTTGAAGATCGCCAGTCGTGGCTCGGTGAATGATTCCAGCTTTACCGCGCCATGCACACCGTGCACACCCACGATACGTCCGAGCAGCACGTACCCGCTGCGCGTTCCTTCGTCAAAAATCTCCATCAACCTGATCGATCGCGAACCTGGGCAACATCTGCATGCTTCCACAACCCCCATCAAACCTTTTCAAGGTTTGACCGCCCCCTTGACTCAAGGGGACTGAAAACCAAGGATCCTGACGGGTCCGCAAATTTTCATGCAGCCTGCTTCGCCGCTTCCTTCGCCAGCGCCGCGACCTTGTTCGAGCACTGCGCGCCCTTGGCGACCCATGCATTCAGCTTCTCGACGTCGAGCACCAGTCGCTGGTCGTGCTCACCCGCCGCGCCCGGGTTGAAGTAACCCAGGCGTTCGATGTTGCGGCCGTCGCGGGCACTGCGCCGATCCGTCACCACCACGTGGTAGAACGGCCGGCCCTTGGCGCCTGCGCGCGAAAGACGAATCCTCACCATGATCTATCGACTCCGATGGAACGGCCACGGACCGGTCGCGGGCGACCCCGGGGCTCGGGAAACGGGCAATTGTACGGGCAAAACCCGCGAAATGCGAGGGGTTTGCGCAGGTTGACTGAGCGGGCTCCGTCCGCGAAGCCCAACACACGCGAGTCAGATGTTGGGCTTCCGCCGATCAAGCCGGCGTCAGCCCAACCTGCGAGAAGGATCGGCTCAGCGCCCCGGGAAGCCCCGTCCGCCCATGCCCTTCATGGCGCCACCCATCTGCCGCATCAGGCCCTTCATGCCGCCGCGGGCGAACTTGCCCATCATCTTTTCCATCTGGGTGTACTGCTTGAGCAGGCGGTTGACGTCCGCCGGCTGGGCGCCGGAGCCCCGCGCCACCCGCGCCCGACGCGAGCCGTTCAGCAACTTGGGGTGGCGGCGCTCCTTCTTCGTCATCGAATCGATGATCGCCATCATCTTCTTCACTTCCTTGTCGTTGACCTGCGACTTCACCTTGTCGGGCAGCCCGGACACGCCCGGAAGTTTTTCCATCAACCCGGCCAGGCCGCCCATGTTGAGCATCTGGTCGAGTTGGTCCTTCATGTCGTTCAGGTCGAAGCGCTTGCCCCTGGCGACCTTCTTCGCGAGCTTGGCGGCCTTGTCCGCATCGGTCTTTTGTTGCACATCCTCGATCAGCGACAGCACGTCGCCCATGCCGAGAATGCGGGTCGCCATGCGGTCGGGATGGAACGGTTCCAGCGCATCGGGCTTCTCGCCGGCGCCGAGGAACTTGATCGGCCGCCCGGTGACGTAGCGCACCGACAGCGCCGCGCCGCCGCGCGCATCGCCATCGACCTTGGTCAGGATCACGCCGGTCAGCGGCAGCGCGTCGGCAAACGCCTTGGCGGTGTTGGCGGCGTCCTGGCCGGTCATCGAATCGACCACGAACAATGTTTCGACCGGATCCAGCGCGTCGTGCAGCGCCTTGATCTCGGCCATCATCTTCTCGTCGATGCTGGTGCGACCCGCCGTGTCTACGATCAACACGTCGGCGACTTCGCGGCGAGCCGCATCGACTGCGGCCTTCACGATGGCGACCGGCTGCTGTCCAGCCCGCGAAGGCACGAACCCCGCACCCACCTGCGCGGCGAGCGTCTGCAACTGCTCGATCGCTGCCGGACGATACACGTCGGCGCTCACGACCATCACCTTTTTCTTGTGCTCGATGAGATGACGCGCGAGTTTCGCGACCATGGTGGTCTTGCCGGCGCCCTGCAACCCCGCCATCAGCACCACCGCCGGAGGCGTGGCGGCAAGGTTGAGCTGCGCGTTGGCGGTGCCCATCACCGCGGTCAGCTCGTCGCGCACGACCTTGATCAACGCCTGCCCGGGCGTCAGGCTTTTCAGCACTTCCTGGCCGACCGCGCGCACCTTGATGCGCTCGATCAGCGCCTGCACCACCGGCAACGCCACGTCGGCTTCCAGCAATGCCACGCGCACCTCGCGCAAGGCCTCGCGGATGTTTTCCTCGGTCAGCCGCCCGCGCCCGGTCAGCCGCTGGACAGTCGTGGAAAGGCGCTCGGTCAGGTTGTCGAACATGGCAGGAGTCTTGAATCAGGAAATGCCGATTGTAGCGGTTCGGCCCGTTCTGCCGCCTGGCATGAAGAAGCCTTGTGCCTGAATGCGGAGAAGCAACGCAACAACTCTTCGCCTCCCTGCAGAGCTCCGCCGGGCACCTGCCGCTGGAACCGCTGGTCGACGGCATGCGAAACTCACGCCATGCCCATGCACTCGACCACGATGGAATTGCTGGCGGTCCTCGCGATCGCCCTGTACCTCGCGGCGGCCGCCGCACTTGCGCGGCCGTTGCTGAACGCAGGCGGCACGGTTCCACGGCGCGCGGCGCTGGTGACTGGCGCCACTGCGGTGATCCTCCACTTCGTGGTGCTGTTCGCGATCCACCGCGGCGCGGTGGACCTGCATTTCTACGCCGCGCTGTCGCTGGTTTCCGCCGTGATCGCGGCACTGACGTTGATCGTGAACCTCACGCGCCCGGTGGCGGCGCTCGGAATCATCCTGTTCCCGCTCGCAGGACTGTTCCTCGCCATCGACGAATTCCTGGCGCCGGCCACCGCGCCGTTCCCGCTGGACTGGCAAATCAAGCTCCACGTCACGATCGCGTTGCTCGCCTACAGCCTGCTGGCCATCGCCGCAGTACTCGCGTTGCTGCTGGCAACCCAGGAAAGGGCATTGCGCAGTCGTGAATTCAGCGCCTGGGCGCGCACCCTGCCGCCACTCACGCAGACCGAGTCGCTGATGTTCCGCCTGATCGCCGCGGGCTTCGCATTGCTGACGCTCACGCTCCTGTCGGGAGCGCTGTTCGTCCACAACCTGCAGGCCCAGCACCAGGCGCACACCGCAATCCTGTCGCTGGTCGCATGGATCATCTTCGGCGTGCTGCTCTTCGGCCGCTGGCGTTGGGGCTGGCGCGGGCGCCGCGCGGTGAACCTGACGCTGGTCGGCATGGTGATCCTGCTGCTGGCGTTCTTCGGCTCGAAGTTCGTGCTGGAGGAAATCCTGCACCGCCGCGGCATGTAACGACGCTTCGAACGCGTGCAAGCACCGCGGGGTTGTGCAAACATCCGCACGGTTTGCATCAATGCTCAGCCCGGGAATCCCCATGACGTCATCGACCACTTTCGCCTGTCCGACGGACAGACCGCCGCACCGGCTCGCCCGTATCCCGCTCTGGTGGTTGCTCGCCGCGTGCATCGCGTGGGCGACGATCGGCACGGCCCGTGCGGACTCCACCCTCGATCCGTCGCTGCTGCCCGGGATCCAGTCGGCGACGTTCGAAGTGGTGGCGGCCAAGCCGAAGGACACCCTGACGTACGAGAAAGCGCTGCCGATGGACCTGCTGCCGTACCAGGAACGCACCGACAAGTACTACTCGGTCGGCACCGCGTTCGCGATCGGCCCCAACCGGTTCGTCACCGCCGGACACGTCCTGATGATCGGCTACCAGAGCCTGTGGGGGCCACCGGAACTGCGCGATGCGTCGGGGAAGGTGTACGCGATCGACAAGATCGAGAAGTTCGCGCTGCGCCGCGACTTCGTGGTGTTCTCGCTGAAGGATCCCCCGAAGATCACGCCGCTCGCGATCGACGCCAAGCCGGCACTGAACCAGGTCGTGTACTCGGTCGGCAACGCGCTCGGTACCGGCGTGGTCATCCGCAACGGCTTGTACACCTCCAACACCCCGGAGGCCCAGGACGGCAAGTGGAAATGGATCCGCTTCTCGGCGGCGGCGTCACCCGGCAACAGCGGCGGCCCGCTGCTCGACCAGACCGGCAAGGTCATCGGCGTGGTGTTGATGAAATCGCCGAACGAAAACCTGAATTACGCGCTGCCCATGAGCGAAGTGCTCGACGCGCCCGGGGATCTTGCGCGTTTCGACAAGCGCATGTCGTATCAGTTCGACGTGTTCGATTCCACGATCACCGGCACCTTCAAGGGCGAGTTCAAGCTGCCGCTGTCGGTCGCGGACTTCTTCGCGGCCTACGCCAATGCTTTCCATCCGTACCTCGGCTCGCAGCTCAAGGAGCTGCTGGACAAGCAGTCGGCCAATCTGTTTCCGAACGGCGACGGTGCACACAAGCTCCTCTACAGCGGACCGTCGCTGGACAACTTCCCGCAACTCGTGTTGCGCAACAGCGACGGGGTGTGGGGGCGGGGCGGCCGCGCGACGACCCGGATCACGCTGCCCGCGAACGGATACGTCTCGGGCGGCGTGGCCAGCCACAACATCCTGTTTCACCTGCGCAAGCCCGACAACGTCCCCGACGCCACCTTCCACCACGACCCCAAGGGCGTGATGGACATGCTGCTCAAGACCGGTTTCCTCAAACGCACGATCGGCCCGGACAAGATTCTCGTGACCTCGCTCGGAGAGCCCGGCAAGACCGGCACCTGGACCGATCGCTGGGGCCGGCACTGGCAAAACTGGACGTGGCCGGTGCCCTACGCCAACGGCTTCGTCGACGTGTTCGCGCTGCCGACTCCGGACGGTTACAGCATCCTGATGCGGACCCAGCCCGCGACGTCACGTTACGACACCGCAATCAACATGCAGGCGCTTACCGATTTCGTGAGCCTGCCGTACGGCGGCACGCTGGCGCAGTGGAAGGCGTTTCTCGCCGATCCGGAACTGCTGCCGGATGCGTTCAAGAGCATCCACATCGCGTTCGATTACGGCAAGCGTTTCAGCTACGACTCCCGGCGCCTCGCCTTTTCCTTCACGCAGGACCTGCAACAGATCGACGCCGACAGCATGCTGACACTGGGCTTCTCGTACTTCCCCGATCACGACCACAAGGCGGTGTGGGACGTGGGCCAGGTGTGGCTGGCCGCGGGCAAGCATGACCACCACTGGGTCAGCCTGCGACGCCACCAGGCGCCCCCCGTCGATCTTGACGACAGTTACCAGAGTGCCTGGAGCAAGATCGTGGGCCGCCACCACCCGTACGACGCCGAGGCCTACAGCGCCAACGACGTCACCAAGATCAATGCGGTGGTGCCGCCGCCCCACGATGACGACAAGCCGTCGGTGTTGTACACGGCGTACGTCGATCAGCCCGGCACCCAGCCGCAGGCCGCGATGAAACAGAAGCTCGACTTGCTGCTGAAGAACGTGCAGGTGAAGGAGTAGGCGTAGCATCCGGCGGAAGCGGCTACGCCGATTCCGCCCTACGCGGTCGGTCACAATTCACAGGGCGTATGGCGGATCCGCAACGCGGTTTCCGCCGCATTCCGTGCGTGGCTGCGTAGGTTGGGTTGACGCCGGCTTCATCGGCGGAAGCCCAACGTCATCGAGGCATCACGTTGGGCTTCACTCCGTTCAACCCAACCTGCCCCAATCGAACCCAGCGCACGTAGGGCGGAACCCGCGCAACGCGGTTTCCGCCGCATCCCGTGCGTGGCTGCGTAAGTTGGGTTGACGCCGGCTTCATCGGCGGAAGCCCAACGTAATCGAGACATCACGTTGGGCTTCCCCCGGACCAAGTCCGGGGTCAACCCAACCCACGTCAATCGGATTCAGCAAGGCAGCGTGCAGGGTAAAACCGTCGAAACCCTTTACATTCCTGCCGAATATCCGAAGTACCGAGCCTTACGATGTGTTGAGTTTCAAGCACATGAATCAATGGCATGGAAACTGCTTTGTTAAGCCCCGCCTCTGGGAGGAGTCCAACCTACGGAGATCGTCGGGCTGAAAACCGCGTTCTGCTCCCGTGCAGGCACGCCCGCCAAGGCGGCTGCCCTTCCCTCATGGTTTTTTGCACGGAGACTACCCGTATGAACAAGCCCGGATTCTTTGCCCTGCACCGATTCGCGTCGCCTTGCCTGACCGTCCTGGCAGCCTGCCTGCTGCTGGCGCCCGCAGCCGCCAACGCCACGCCGTATGTGGTCAAAATGGTGCAGCAAGGGGGCAACGTCGTCGCCACCGGCAGCGGAGCGCTCGACCTGACCGGGTTGAACTTTCTGTACGCAACCCAAGTGACCAACGGCTTGTGGCCCGGCACGGCGTTCATAACCACCGGGATATACGATAGCTTTGACGACGAAGTCGACAAATACAGCGGGTCCATCACGGGACCCACCAATTTCGGTAGCGGCACCTCAATCTTCGTAATCACCGAAGGGAACGGAGATGTTGTTTCCATCTCGCGCATTGATTTGCTGGGCAACATTTACGTACCTTCTGGCTACGTTTTCGGCACCGCCCTTGCGGGCAGCGCGGCCTGGAACAACGCAAGCTTCGCCAGCCTCGGCGTGACGCCCGGCACCTACAAATGGACATGGGGCAGCGGTGCGGAGCAGAGTTTCACCCTCAGGATCGCGGTGTCCGAACCGGCGGCGCTCGGCGTGTTCGGCCTTGGCGTGCTGCTGATCGGCGCATTCGTGGGCCTGCGCCGTCGAGTGGCGTAGGGCGGAACCCGCACCGCGGTTTCCGCCGCATCCCGTGCGTAGCATGCGGCGGAAGCGGCTACGCCGATTCCGCCCTACGCGGCCGGTCGCAATCGGCCGCGTCCCGTGCGTGGCATGTGGCGGAAGCGGCTGCGCCGATTCCGCCCTACGCGGTCGGTCACAATCCGCAGCATCCCGTGCGTGGCAGCGTAGGTTGGGCTGACGCCGGATTCATAGGCGGAAGCCCAACGCCATCGAGGCATCCACGTTGGGCTTCCCCCGGATCAAGTCCGGGGTCAACCCAACCTACGTCAATCGGATTCAGCTTGCAGGGCGGGTTGGCCGCGCAGCGGCGTAACCCGCCGGATCTCTCCGCAAGCTTTGTGGCGGGTTACGCGCCTACGGCGCTAACCCGCCCTGTGCGTGTTGTGCTTACGAGAGCAACGCCTTGGCCTGCACGATCACGTTGTCGACGGTGAAGCCGTATTTTTCGAGCACCGTCTGGCCCGGTGCCGAGGCGCCGTAGCGATCCACGCCGATCCCGGAGCCGTGGTCGCCAACCCAGCGTTCCCAACCTTGCCGAACGCCCGCCTCGACGGCGAGCCGTTTTGTCACCTGCGGCGGCAACACCGAATCGCGGTACGCCTGGTCCTGCTGTTCGAACAGTTCCCAGCTCGGCATCGACACCGCGCGCACCTTGATGCCGTCGGCCTGGAGCTTCTGCACCGCCTCTGCGACCAGTCCGGTCTCGGCGCCGGTTCCGATCACGATCAGGTCGGGCGTGGCGCCGTCCACATCCAGCAGGACGTACGCGCCGCGACGCAGACCCTCGGGGTTGGCGAACACGGTGCGATCGAGCGTCGGCACGTTCTGGCGCGAGAGCACCAACACCGTGGGGCGATCGGAAGTCTCGATCGCAACCTTCCACGCGACTGCGGTTTCGTTGGCGTCGCCGGGACGAATCACGTTCAAGTTCGGAACCGAACGCAAGCCCGCGAGTTGCTCGACCGGCTCGTGGGTCGGGCCATCCTCGCCGACCGCGATCGAGTCGTGGGTGAACACGTTGATGACGTGCAGGCCCATGATCGCGGCGAGCCGCATCGGCGGGCGCATGTAATCGGAGAACACCATGAAGGTCGCGGTGTAGGGAATGAAGCCGCCGTGCGCGGCCATGCCGTTGGCGATCGCACCCATCGCATGCTCGCGCACGCCGAAATGGAGATTGCGTCCGGCGTAGCTCCAGACCTCGTTGCTGCCGTCACCCTGCTCATCGGGTTCCTTGCCGGGCGAGAACACGCCGAGCCCGTCGACTGCGGTGTAGGTGGAAGGATCAAGATCCGCCGAACCCCCACTGATCGCAGGCAACCTGGGCGCGATCGCCGAGAGCACTTTGCCGCCAGCCTTGCGTGTCGCCAAGCCCTTGGCATCGGCCGGGAATTGCGGGATGTCCGCATCCCAACCGGCGGGCAACTTGCCCTCGAGTGAACCTTGCAACTCTTCTGCAAGTTCTGGAAAAGCCTTGGCATATTTGTTCCAGCGACGCTTCCAGCCCGCTTCGGCGCCCTTGCCTTTTTTCTGCGCCTCGCGGAAATGCGCCAGCGCATCTTCCGGCACCAGGAACGCCGGCTCGACCGGCCAGCCGAGCTTCTCTTTCGTCTTGGCAACGTTCTCGGCCCCCAACGGCGAACCGTGGGCCTTGTAGCTGTCCTGCAGCGGCGAGCCGTAGCCGATGTGGGTTCGGACCAGGATCAGCGAAGGCTGGTCCTTCTTGCCCTTGGCACGCTTGATGGCCCTTTCGATGGCGTCGAGATCGTTGCCGTTTTCGACCATTTGCACATGCCAGCCGTAGGCCTTGAAGCGCCTGGCACGGTCCTCGGTGAAGGTGATGTCGGTGCCGGCCGCCAGCGTGACGAGGTTGTCGTCATACAGGCAAATCAATTTGCCGAGCCGCAGGTGCCCCGCGAGCGAGGCGGCTTCCGAGGCCACGCCCTCCATGAGGTCGCCGTCACTGACAATTGCGTAAGTATGGTGATCGACCACCCTGTGGCCGTCGCGGTTGTAGCGCGCGGCAAGCTGGGCTTCGGCCATCGCCATGCCGACCGCGTTGGAGACCCCCTGGCCGAGCGGACCGGTGGTGACCTCGACGCCCGAGGTATGGCCGCGCTCGGGGTGGCCCGGCGTCTTGCTGCCCCACTGCCGGAACTGCTTGATGTCGTCCAGCGACACGCCGTAACCGGTCAGGTAAAGCAAGCTGTACTGGAGGGCCGACCCATGCCCCGCGGACAGCACGAAACGGTCACGATCCACCCAGTACGGATTGGCGGGGTGGTGCTTCAGCAATTTCGTCCACAACACGTATGCCATCGGCGCCGCACCCAGCGGCAGCCCGGGGTGGCCGCTGTTGGCCTTCTGCACCATGTCCACCGACAGGAAGCGGATGGTATTGACGCAAGTCTGATCGAGATCGGCTGCCACGGCGGTTCACTCCTGGACGGTTTGGGCGCGGGACTGCGTAGAATAACCGGCGCGTCCGGGCAGTTTCGCAGGCTTGCAGCAAGTAACCGCGCACGCTAGACTTTCCGGCTTTGTTTCGGTCGCTTTCGTTCCCGAGGAGTTCCCCGTGAAGGTGCTTTCGTCCCTGAAGTCCGCCAAAACGCGGCACCGCGACTGCAAGATCGTGCGCCGACGCGGCAAGGTATTCGTGATCTGCAAGAGCAACCCGCGCTTCAAGGCGCGGCAAAGATAGCCGTGCCTTGACCCCCTGCTCCAGCTGAAGGCCGCTTTGCGCGGCCTTTTTTGTGACCGCATCCGCTGGCGCAGGGGGGCGGTTTTTGCTACAAAGGCACATCGGCGCAGGGCGCCCGGGGAAGCCACCGTCATGAAACGCATTGCCACCAGCTTGATTGCCGCGACCATCGCGTTCGTCGCTGTCCCGTTGCTGTTGCCGGCGCCGGCGCACGCCGAGACCCTGCAGACCCAGACACAAACGACGACGCACTCCGAGTCCTTGCGCGCGAAGGTCCAGCAGGAACAAGGCATGAACATGCCCAGGCGGGGCATGTCGATGGCCCAGGTCAAGCAGGCATACGGCGCGCCCGTCAAAGTCCTGCCGACCCGCGGCGGCAGCTCCAAATTCCAGCCGCCGATCCATCGCTGGGAATACGCAAAATACATCGTGTACTTCGAATACAAGCACGTGATCCACAGCGTCATGCGCACGCCGGGGCCGCACGCGTTGTAATTGCGATCGTCCCTGATCGCTGCATCGACCAGGGGCTTGGCAAGCCAAGACACCCCAAGCTGGTGAGCACCAGAACGG
>DASUKQ010000102.1:0-3317 GCA_036278635.1 Rhodanobacteraceae bacterium | reverse complement strand
ATCGGCCGCGTGGTCCACGACTTCGCCAGCGAGGACGCCACGGTGGTGCTGGGCACCGCGCTGGATCCGGATCTGTCCGACGACGTGCGGGTGACGGTGGTCGCGACCGGCCTCAATCGCGCCGCCAAGCCGCAGTTGCGGCCCGTCTCCAAGCCGGAAATGGTCGAGATGCCGCAGCCGCGGCGGGTGCTGAGGACCGGGACCGACAACGGCGTGGTGGGATTCGCGGCGCAGCCGGAACCGGCCGCCGCCCCCGCGAAGCCGTCGGCCGCCGCATCCGCGTCGTCGAAGCCCGACAAGGAAGCCGCCCAGGGCTACGACTATCTCGATATACCGGCGTTCCTGCGGAGGCAGGCGGATTGAGTGGGTGTTGCGGAGAGGTGTGACGTGAACTGCCGGATTCCCGTCCCCCGGCAGTTCACGACACTGCGGCGACCAGGATCGACGCACTGCGTACGAACGTGGCAAGCAACCGTCCCTGGTGCGTGGTGCCGGCCCGGATCGAGCGCCGGCTTCGGGGCCGCCATCCATCGCAGCGAGCTTCGTCGCGGAGATCTCCCTGGCCCGAACCCTGGGCAGCTGCCATGCCGCGGGGATCGCGTAGACGCCGCCGGTGCGGCCATGGAACCTGCCGCAGCGCGCGTGGTCCGTTGTTACCGTGGCGTAAAGTCGGGCGGGGAACTCCCCCGCAGGAGACACCCATCCGCTAACCGGGCTCATCGGGACGCCTTGGGCATTAACTGAACGCAGCGGTCCACTTTATTCGAACGGGCAACCGTGGTAGCATCCCCCACGATTTAGCGTTGTCCTAACAGGATTCAAACGAAAAATGATCAAGCAGCGCACGCTCAAAAACGTGATCCGCGCAACGGGCGTCGGCCTGCACACCGGCGAGAAGGTGTACATGACCCTGCGCCCGGCGGCGGTCAACACCGGTATCGTGTTCCGTCGTACCGATCTCGCCGAACCCGTCAGCATCCCGTCGCGCTGCGAATTTGTCGGCGACACCCGACTGTCCAGTACCCTGGTCCGGGACGACGTGCGCGTCGGCACCGTGGAGCATCTGCTCTCGGCGATGGCCGGCCTCGGCATCGACAACGCCTACGTCGACCTGTCCGCCCCCGAGGTACCGATCATGGACGGCAGCGCGGGACCGTTCGTGTTCCTGCTGCAATCCGCCGGGATCGAGGAGCAAACCGCGCCGAAGCGTTTCATCCGGATCAAGAAGCCGGTGAAGGTCGAGGACGGCGACAAGTGGGCGCAGTTCGAGCCGTTCGATGGTTTCAAGGTCGGCTTCTCGATCGAATTCCGGCACCCCATTTTCTCGCGCCGCGCTTCGCGTGCCGAGATCGACTTCTCGACGACCTCGTTCGTGAAGGAAGTCAGCCGTGCGCGGACCTTCGGGTTCATGCGCGACATCGAGATGCTGCGCGAAAAGAACCTCGCCCTCGGCGGTTCGATGGACAATGCCATCGTGCTGGACGACTACCGGGTGTTGAACGAGGACGGTTTGCGCTATGAAGACGAATTCGTCAAGCACAAGATCCTCGACGCCATCGGGGATCTTTATTTGTTGGGCCACAGCCTGATCGGTTCCTTTTTCGGCCACAAGTCGGGACACCAGTTGAACAACCGGTTGCTGCGCGCGCTGCTGGCCGACAAGTCGGCGTGGGAAGAAGTCACGTTCGACGATCCGGCCCTGGCCCCGATTTCCTACGCGCATCCCGCCCAGGCGGTTTGATTGCGATCGTCCCTGATCGCTGCTTCGTTCTGTTTGGCCGTGATTGGCCGGATACCGGGTCAACAGCCACCAGAACGGCCATAGAGCCGCCATCCATGGCCAAGAGCTCCGTGGCCTGACTTTCCACAACAGCCGCTTCGGACGGAGTTCAGGGCAGCGCTTTTTCGCTTCGTCAGGCGAAGAGTGGCACCAGAACGGGCATCCATGCCCTGACTTTTCGGGAAGCTTTGCGATCGTCCATGATCGCTGCTTCGTTCTGTTTGGCCGTGATTGGCCGGATACCTGGTCAACAGCCACCAGAACGGCCATAGAGCCGCCATCCATGGCTAGAGCTCCGTGGCCTGACTTTCCACAAAAGCCGCTTCGACCGGCCATCACGGCGGTGTAGGAGCGCGCGTGCGCGCGACCCGGTGCTCTGTTGCTGGCGTGCCTCCGCCGCTCGCCTGCACGCAGGCTCCTACGGAACCTCGTTGGCGGGCAGCTCTTCGGGGGCCGCCTGCGCAGTTCACGTTTTGTGACATTGGGCTGATTTCGATCAGCATCCGCCGCCATGCCTGTGTTATAAAGTCCGCTTCCGCCGGCGGATGAGGGGGCGGAGGCGGCCCAGGCGCGTCATTTGGCCGTTGGACTTGCCGCAGGGGCGGCGAGTTCAAGGAAGAGTGCGCGCAGGTCCGGATCGGCGATGGCCGATGCCGCGTCGCGGATGGATTGGGCGGTGCGGGGCGACATGGGCCGCGGAGTGGCGGAGTCACCGGAAAGCGCCGGGAGCGGCGCCACCTTGGCCGTGACGGAGCCCGCGGCCAGCCCGAGGGAGTGCACGGCGGCAAGGATGCGCGCCTGGTCCATGCGCGCGCGCGTGGCCCAGGCAGGCGATTCGACCAGCAGCAGCAAACGGTCGTTGCGCAAGCCGGCAAAACCGACGTGTTCGCGCAGCGGCGTCGGCAGCAGCGGAACGATTCGTTGGCTCAAGTGGTCAACATCGCGTGCCCGGGCCGCCAGGTCGGCGACCGGACCACACTGGGACAAAGGCGTCGGACCGTGGGTATCGCGTGGCGGCAGCGGTTTGGCAGGAGACACAGTGATGACGATGCGGATGGTTGGTTGAAATGGGCATGATACTTGTTGCGCGCTCGAAGCGATGCGAGTGGTCCGGCACTTTCCTCGAAGAGCGCGGACAGGCGAATCGAAGGCTGTTCCGGCGGGTTGCGGCGAGCATCGCCGCCTGCGTCCTGGCGAGCGCGGCCCTGGCCGTCTGGATCGCCAGCCCCAGCAGCCGCACGCTGGCCCGGATCGACACCATGCATCAGCAGATTGCCGCCCAGAAAGCCGAATTGCAGCAGGTGCGCGAGAATGCGCAGCGCGATATCCGCCGGATGGCGATACGCCTCGGTGAATTGCAGGCCGATTCCGCGCGCCTGGACGCGCTGGGGCAGCGGCTCGTCGTGGCCGGCAAGCTCGATCCCGCGGAATTCAACTTCAATGAAAAGCCGGGCCTGGGCGGTCCCGAAACCAGCGTGCCGCCCGAGCGCTCGCTGCCCTACGACCTTTCGGTGAGCATGCAGCAGCTCGGGCAGCG
>DASUKQ010000101.1:0-5682 GCA_036278635.1 Rhodanobacteraceae bacterium | reverse complement strand
CCTACGGCAACGTCTGGTACCCGAGGTCGGTGCCGGCCGGTTGGGCACCCTATCGGTACGGCCACTGGGCGTGGATCGATCCTTGGGGCTGGACCTGGGTGGACAACCAGCCCTGGGGCTTCGCGCCCTTCCACTACGGTCGCTGGGTATATGTCGGCAACCGCTGGGGCTGGGTGCCGGGTCCGGTGAACGTGCGTCCGGTCTACGCGCCCGCGCTGGTGGCTTTCGTCGGCGGATCGGGGCTGTCGGTGTCGCTGCGGATCGGTGGCGGCGGCCCGGTCGGCTGGTTCCCGCTGGGGCCGCGCGACGTCTACGTACCGTGGTTCCGTTCCTCGCGCGGATACTTCACCAACGTCAACGTGACCAACATCCGCAACGTGTACGTCAACCGGACGGTCATCAACAACGTCTACAACGACTACAGCCGCAACCGGGCCGGCAACCTCCATCGTTACAACCATTATCGCTACCGCAGCATGCCGGGCGCGGTGACCATGGTGCCACGCAACGTATTCGCCGGTGCGCGACCGGTGCACCCCGCCGTGCTGAAACTGGATCGCAACCAGCTCGCGCGGACCAGCGTCACCATGCGGCCCGGCGTGAACCCGGATGCGGCCAGTCTCGGCTTGCGGCACCCGACTGCACGTCCGGCCGTTTCCCACGGTCGCGAACCATTCGCACGCCCGGTGGTTGCGCGCCATGCGCCTCCCCCGCGTCCGGTGGAGTTTGCGGCGCGCCAGAAGGCCATCGCAGGTCAGCACGGTCAGCCCCTGACGGCCGCGCAGATGGGCGACCTGGGCCGATCCCGCCCCGCGCGCGAAGGCGGCGACGCACGCGTCAAGCTGGTTCCGCGAAATTCAGGTGCCTTGGCGACCACGCGCCGCGAAGGCCCGACCGTGCCGCAACCGGCGACACCGGCGGCGCGCATTCCACCCACGCGTTCGGCGGCCGCGCAGCGTCCGTCCGCGACCCCCGCGGAGCGTGGCAATCGTTCGCCCCAACCGCCCTCCGGGAACGCGGCACGTCCGGTTTCCGTGCGCAACCCGCCGGCACGCGAACCGGCACTGCGTCCGGGCGAACTGCGCTCGGCCCGCTTCCGGAACCCGGAACGCGTGGCCTCGTTGCCGCGCGCGCCGGACATCCGTCCGGCCCGTGAACCACAACGTGCGACGCCGGCGCCGGGACGCTTGCCGGTGGTGAAACCGGTCGCACGCGCACCACTGGCCACCACGAGCCGGGCCGCACCGCAGCCACGACAACCGGACACCCGGCCCGCGCCCCGCGTACGCACGCAGCCACCGCAACCACAGCGCCAGGCCCAGGAGCAGGCGCGGCAACGTGTCCAAGTGCAACAAGCCGATCGCCAACGTGCCGCGCAAGCACAGACCGAGCAACGCGCCCGGCAACAACAGGCGCAACGGCAACAACAGGCGCAGGCACAGGCACAGCAGCGCGATCGCGCACTGCAAGCGCAGCAGCAACATGCGCGCGGACTGCAAATGCAACAACAGCGCGACGCACAGGTGCAGCGGCAGCGCCAGGCTCAAATGGACGCTGAGCGTTCGCGCACGCAAGCAATGCAGCGGCAACGTGCAACGCAGATCCAGGCGCAACAGCGCAACACGGTCGCACAGCGCCAGCCGCAGATGGAGCGGCCGCCCGCGCGCAAGGCGCCGCAACCGCGCAATCGACCCGAACCTGCCCATCGCAGCCCGCCGCCATCGCACAAACACCCGGACAAGGGCGGCGGCAATGCGCCGATCCGCTGAGCCGCGAAGGTTCCGGGTCGATCGCCCCGACAACGTCCCGCGCCGGCGGCACGGGACGTTACAATGACCCCATGCAGATCACCCTCAACGGCCAGCCCCACGACTGCAAGCCGTCAGCGACGGTTGCCGCATTGCTCGCCGAGACCGGCCATGGCGAACGCAGGGTCGCGGTCGAAGTCAACCGCCAGATCGTGCCCCGCAGCCAGCACGACCGGCACACGCTCCATGATGGCGACCAGGTCGAGATCGTCCAGGCGATAGGGGGAGGGTGAGGCGACGCGTTTGCGATCTGCCGGGGGCAGATCGCGCGTCGACGACGAGGCGCGCAGGAGCGCGCCCAAACGCCGAAGGCGGCCCGAAGGGCGAGCGCCAGGGATGGCGCGAGTAGCGGCCGGCCAAGGATGGCCGGACCGGCGCCCCGCACCATGGATGGTTGCTCGCAAGACATGTCAGGGCATCGCGTGCGAAACCCAGCGCCCGCAGCAGGATGCGGAGGGCCGGGTTGCTTGGCGAGGCCCGGATGGCCCAGCCTGCCAACGGCGTCCGCCCGCGCAGCGAGCGCGGACCGGCAACGTGCCCCGCAATGGTCATGCGTGTCGACTCCTGATGCGTGACGGCGCCCACCCGCGTCGCGCGTACTAAACTGCCCTTTTCCCTTTTGCACTTGCAGCCATGAACGCACTTCCCGAAACCGTCCGGAACGACATCGCCGACCCGCTCGTCATTGCCGGGCGCAGCTACCACTCGCGCCTGTTGACCGGCACCGGCAAGTTCAAGGATCTGGAGGAGACACGCGTCGCGTCGGATGCCGCGGGTTCCCAGATCGTCACGTTCGCGGTGCGGCGCATGAACCTCGGCCAGAAGCCTGACGAACCCAACCTGCTCGACGCGCTGCCGCCCGAACGCTACACCCTGCTGCCGAACACGGCAGGCTGCCACACGACCGATGAAGCCCTGCGCACCTGCCGTCTCGCGCGCGAACTGCTCGATGGCCATTCGCTGGTCAAGCTGGAAGTGATCGGCGACCAGAAAACCCTTTTCCCCGACGTGGTCGAAACGCTGGCAGCCGCCGAAGCACTGGTCGCGGACGGCTTCGACGTGATGGTCTATACCACCGACGATCCGTCGCTCGCACGTCGTTTCGAGGAAATGGGTTGCGTCGCGGTAATGCCGCTGGCGGCGCCGATCGGTTCCGGGCTCGGCATCCAGAATCGCTACACCATCATGGAGATCGTGGAGAACGCCAGCGTGCCGGTAATCGTCGACGCCGGGGTGGGCACGGCATCCGACGCCGCGCTGGCGATGGAGCTCGGCTGCGATGGCGTGCTGATGAACACCGCGATCGCGCACGCGAAGGACCCGGTGCTGATGGCGCACGCGATGAAACACGCGATCGAAGCCGGGCGCGCGGCCTTTCGGGCCGGCCGCATCCCGCGCAAGCGTTACGCTTCGGCATCCAGTCCGGTCGACGGAATGATCGCCTGAGTTTGTCGCTCTCCCGAAGGGAGAGGAAAGCAACGACACGATGACCGACACACCAGTGCCCGACCATCACCGCGTCATCCGCAGCTTCGTCCTGCGCGAGGGTCGCATCACGCCGGCCCAGCAGCGTGCATTCGAACAACACTGGGCGCGCTTCGGCATCGATTACACGGGCGCCCGGCGCGACCTCGACACGCTGTTCGGACGACGCGCTCCCCGCGTGCTGGAGATCGGCTTCGGCAACGGCGAGGCGCTGGCGTGGGCCGGCGCGCACGATCCCGCGCGCGATTACCTCGGCATCGAGGTGCACCGCCCCGGCGTGGGTCGGCTGATGAACGCACTGGCGGCGCGCGACGCGCGCAACGTGCGGATCTGGTGCCACGACGCGGTTGAAGTGTTGCAGCGCGAAGTCCCCGAAGCCGCCCTCGACGAAGTCCGGATCTGGTTTCCGGACCCCTGGCCCAAGAAGCGCCACCACAAGCGCCGACTGATCCAGGCCGCCTTCGTCGAGTTGCTCGGCGCGCGCGTCAAACCGGGAGCCCTGTTGCACCTCGCCACCGATTGGCCCGAGTATGCTTGGCACATGCAGGAAGTGTTGGCCGCACAACCGGGCTGGCAGCTGCGCGAAGGGGAAAGCGGTGAATCACGACGTCCGGCATGGCGCATCGAGACCCGTTTCGAACGGCGCGGAGTCGATCTCGGACACCCGGTTACGGATCTGTTGTACGACCGTGTGCCATCATCGACGGACGCTGCCTGAGCGCTTGCACCCGGCGGCTTGCACACTGGAAGTGCCTGCGGGAGCCGCGGAGCCGGCGCGTACGCACGGCCTGCCGCGCGCCGGATTCCCGCGGCCCGCCCTGGTTCGCGGCCGTCACCCGGGGATTCGCGTGTCGTCCTTGCCGACCCACTGAACTGACGGACCCTTGTGCCGATGGAGTTGACACTTACCCCCGACATGATGCTGGTGCTCGGGCTGGTGGGCTTCACCGTCCTCATGCTGATCGCGGAGTGGGTGCGCGCCGACATCGTGGCGTTGCTGGTCGTGGTCGTGATCGGCATCACCGGCCTGATGCCGGTCGACGAACTGTTCAACGGCTTCGCCTCCAACGCGGTCCTGTCCCTGATCGGCGTGATGGTCATGGGTGCGGGACTGGACCGCACCGGCGTGCTCAACCGCGCGGCCTCGTTCATCCTGCGGTTGTCCGGCGGCGTCGAAGGCCGCGTATCGGTGGCCCTCAACGCGACGGTGGGCAGCCTGTCCTCGATCATCCAGAGCCAGGCGCTGGCGGCGTTGTTCCTGCCGGTGGCCAGCCGCATCTCGGCGCGCACCGGCGTGCCGCTGAAACGCCTGCTGCTGCCGATGGCATGTTGCATCCTCGCCGGCACCAGCATGACCCTGATCTCGAACTCGCCGCTGATCCTGCTCAACGACCTGATCGTCAGCGCCGACCGCAACCTGCCACCCGGCGCGCAGACCATCGAACCGTTCAAGCTGTTCGCGATCACCCCGATCGGCATCCCGCTGCTGCTGGTCGGCATCCTGTACTTCGCGTTTCTCACGCGCCGGCTGATGCCCGACGACACTGCCGACAAACCCAAGGTCACGCCCGGGCGCACCGAAAGCTACTTCGCCGACACCTACGGGATCGAGGGCGAGGTCATCGAACTGACCGTGACCGCCGACAGCCCGCTGGTCGGCATGAGCATCGGCGAAGCCGAACTGCTCGACAAGGCGCCGCTGATCCTCGCGATCAAGAACGGCAACGAGGCGCGGCTCGCGCCGCCGTCCGACCAGATGATTTGGGTCGGAACGGTGCTGGGCGTGCTGGGCCCCCGCGCCGAAGTCAACGAGTTCGCCCAGGCCATGCAGTGCCGACCGGGCAACCGCATCCAGGCCCTCGCGGACATGTTCAATCCCACCCGCGCGGGGATCTCGGAAGTGGTGATCCCGCCGCTGTCGAAGTTCATCAAGCACGAGGTCGGCGAGCTGCGCCTGCGCAAACGCTACGGCATTTCGGTGCTGGCGGTGAATCGCGGCGACGAGGTGACCCGCGGCGAGGACGTGCGCAAGATGTCGCTGCGTGCCGGCGATTCGCTCGTGCTGTACAGCTCCTGGCGCGACCTCTCGCTGGCGGCGGAAAGCCGCGATCTGGTGCCGGTCACCGACATTCCGAGCGAGGAGCAGCGCCCCGGCAAGGTGCGCTACGCGCTGGCGTTCTTCGCGCTGGCGATGGCGCTCGGGTTGTTCACCGACCTGAGGCTCGCGGTCGCGATGCTGACCGGGGCCGTCGGCATGCTGCTGGCCGGCGTGCTCAACATGGACGAGGCCTACGGCGCGATCAACTGGAAGACCATCTTCGTGATGGCGTGCCTGATTCCGCTCGGGATCTCGATGGATTCGACCGGCACCGCCGCGTGGATGGCGCAG
>DASUKQ010000100.1:0-5067 GCA_036278635.1 Rhodanobacteraceae bacterium | reverse complement strand
CCCGTGCACGCGGATCACGTCCGGCGTGGTCCGTTCGCCCTCGTGCAACGCGCCGGACAGCCCCGCGCCCAGCGTGCCAATGGTCGCCGCCCTCTTGCCGAGGTGGGTGAAGGCCTGCGCCAGCAATTGCACGGTCGAAGTCTTGCCGTTGGTACCGGTGACCCCGATCAGGGTCAGCGAAGCGGAGGGGTCGTCGAAGAAACGGGATGCGATCTCGCCGAGGTGGGTGCGCAAGCCTTCTATCCAGACAACGGGACCCGGCTGTTTGGCGAGTTCCGGGTCCCGAGTCCCGAGTCCCGGCTCTTTGGCGGGTCCCGGGACCCGGGTCCCCGGTCCCGGCGTCTCGGCCAGTACTGCCGCGGCACCGCGTGCCACCGCCGCACTTGCAAATTGCACCCCGTGATGCCGCGCCCCCTGCAACGCAACGAACGCATCGCCCGCGCGCACCGCGCGGGAATCCTGGGTCAGACCGGATACCACGATGTCGCCGTGCTCCGGCGTTGCGATCCCCTGCAACAGTTCATCGAGGCGCATCGTGCTCATGGCGTCGCCTCCTGCGCGGGGCGCGCGGCGGCCACCGCGTCCGGTTCCGGGGACGGCGCGGGCACCACCGGACCGCCGGCGTACCACTGGCGCACGTTGTCGGGCGGAATGTCGAGCAGGCGCAACGCGCCGGTCATCACTTCCCGGAACACCGGCGCAGACACCAGTCCACCAAAATATTCGCCGCCGTTGCCGCCGGCATCGCGGATGACCACCACCCCGACCAGGCGCGGATCGCTCGCGGGCACGATGCCGCAGAACAGCGCGGCGTAGCGGTTGTGCGAGTACCCGCCCGCGACGGCAAGATGCGCGGTTCCGGTCTTCCCGGCAACGGTGTAGTCGGCGATCGCCGCCTGCGGTGCGGTGCCCTCGGGGCTCACGACCGTGCGCAGCATCGCCATCACTTCACTCGCAACGGCGTGGGGCTCGACCCGCACGCCGGGGTTGCCGTCGCCCTTGATGAAGGTGGGCGTGTGGCGAATGCCGCCGTCGGCGATCGCCGCGTAGGCGTCCGCGAGTTGCAGCGCAGTCACGTTGAGACCGTACCCGAACGCGATCGTGGCCTTGACGAAATCGCCCCAGGTGCGCGGTGGCGGAATGTAGCCGCCCACTTCTCCGGGAAAGCCGCTGCCGGTACTCGCGCCGAAGCCGAACGCGTGCAACACCCCGCTCATTTCGCGCGCGCTCAGCGTCAACGAAATCCTGGACGCGCCGACGTTGCTGGAATAGGTGATCACATGGCTGAGGTCGATCGGGCCGTTGTTGCGGTCGTCGCGCACCGTATGCCCATCGATCATCATCCAGCCGGGGCTGGTGTCGATCGGCGTGGTCGGCGTCCACCTGCCGGTCTCCAGCGCGGTGGTGATGGTGAACGGCTTCATCGTCGAACCGGGCTCGGTCACGTCGGTGACGGCACGATTGCGGCGCTGTCCGGCGTCGCTGCTGTCGAGGTCGTTGGGGTTGTACGACGGCACGTTGACCATCGCGAGGATTTCCCCGTTGCGCGGATCGAGAACCACCATCGAGCCGGACGCCGCGTGGCGCTTGAGCACCGCCTCCGACAATGCCGAATAGGCGAGGTACTGGATGCGGCTGTCGATGCTCAGTGTCAGGTCGTGTCCCGGCACGGGCGCGCGGATCTGCTCGACGTTCTCGACGACGCGCCCGAGGCGATCGCGGATCACGCGCTTCAGGCCGGGCTTGCCCGCGAGCCAGCCGTCGTAGGCAAGCTCGAGACCCTCCTGGCCGCGATCGTCGATGTTGGTGAACCCGAGCACGTGCGCCATCGCCGCGCCATCGGGGTAGTAACGCTTGTATTCGCGCTGCGCGTTGACGCCGGGAATATCCAGCGCCAGCACCGCCTTGGCGGCTTCGGGCGTCATCAAGCGGCGCAGATAGACGAACTCGCGGGCGCTGCGCTTCTGCAACTTGCGGTCCAGATCGGTCGCGTTGACGCCAAGCGCCCGGGCGAGCTCGGGAATGCGCTCGGCGTGTTGCAGCACCTGGCCGGGGTTGGCCCACAACGAGAGCATCGGCGTGGACACCGCGAGCGGCACGCCGTTGCGATCGTAGATCGTCCCGCGTGACACCGGGATGTCGACTTCGCGCAGGAATCGCGCATCGCCCTGCTGCTGGAGGAACGCCTGGTGCACCACCTGCAGGTCGACCGCGCGCGCAACCAGCCCGACCACGGCCAGCGCGAGCACCGTGCCCACCAGCGCAAGCCGCTTGCGCGTATCCGGACGGCGCCGGCGCGGGGGACGCGAGGTCGATTCCGGCGGACGCCGTCTGTTCATTCGTGGATCATCTCCACGCTGCCGGCCGGTGGGCTGATCATCCCGAGTTGTCCGCGCGCGATCGTCTCGATCCTGGACGGACTGGCCCAGGTCGCCTGCTCGAGTTCCAGACGGCCGAACTCGACGTTCAGCGCGTCGCGCTGGTTCTGCAGCTTCGACAACTGGACGAAGGCGGCGCGATCCTGGTGGCGCGCCCACACCACCGCGACGCCGCTGGCGACCACGGCAAGCAGCAACACCCCTGTCGCCAACATGCCGATTGCTTTCATGGATGCTTCTCCGCAACCCGCAACACCGCCGAGCGTGCCCGCGGATTGCGCGCGACCTCGTCGGCATCGGCCGTGTGTTTGCGCCCCACTGCGCTCAACGGCGGCGCGGCGACCGGCGGCAGCGGCAATCCGCGTCGCACCGGCATCGCGATCTCTCCGCGGATGAAATGCTTGACGATGCGGTCCTCCAGCGAATGGAAACTGATCACCACGAGCCGACCCGCGGGTTTCAGCACCGCTGCGGCCGCCGGCAGCGCGCGTTCGAGCGAATCGAGTTCGTCGTTGACCCGGATGCGCAGGGCCTGGAACGTGCGCGTCGCCGGATGCTTGTGACGCTCGCGCCGGCCCAGCGCGCGCTCCACGAGCTCGGCCAGTTCGCGCGTGGTGGCGATCGGGGCCTCGCCGCGGCGGGCGACGATCGCACGCGCGATCCGTCGGCTCATGCGCTCTTCGCCATAACGGAACAACACGTCCGCGATCTCGCGCTCGTCCGCACGGGCGAGGAAATCTGCCGCGCTGATCCCCGCGGTCGGATCCATGCGCATGTCCAGCGGCGCATCGGACTGGAACGAAAACCCGCGCTTCGCGTCATCGATCTGCGGCGAGGACACGCCGAGGTCGAGCAGCACTCCGTCGAGGCCGTCGCGCACCTCGGCCCATTCGGCCATCTCCGCGAAATTCGAATGCCGGATCGCCACGCGCGGATCGCCACCGAATTCGCGCGTCGCACACGCGACCGCGTCGGGGTCGCGATCCATCAACAGCAAACGGCCCGCGGGGCCGAGGCGCTCCAGGATCGCGCGGGCGTGACCGCCGCGGCCGAAGGTGCCATCCAGATAGCGGCCGTCCGGTTTCAACGCGAGTCCCGCCAGCACCGCGTCGCGCATCACCGGGATGTGCATGAGCCCGTGGCTGCCCGTCATCGCCCGCGTCCCGTCCATACGTCGTATCCGCGCACGCCACCTGCGCGCATGTGCCACCCGCATCGTCCGATCCGGCGGCTGGCGCCGTTCGCCGGACGCTCGCCTCACAACCTGAGTCCCACCATTTCCTCGCTGACTTCCTCTTCGCCGATCGTCTGCTGGATCTTCGCGAGGTGGGCCTGTTCGCTCCACAATTCGAACTTGTTGCCCATGCCCAGCAACACGGCCTTCTTTTCGATGCCGGACGCCGCACGCTGGCTCGCGGGAAGCAGGACCCGCGCGGCGCCGTCCAGCTCGACCTGCGCGGCCGCGCCGACCAGTTTCAGTTGCAGGTCGCGGTGCACGCGCTTGACGCTGGACAGCGCGTTGACCTGGTCCCGTACGCGTTCCCACTCGGGCTGCGGGAACACCCACAGGCATCCGGGCTCGAACGGGTTGTAGGTGATCACCAGCCGGCTGTTGCAGACGCGCGCGATCGGCTCGCGGTAGGCGGTGGGAATCGCCAGCCGGCCCTTGTCGTCGACGCTGATTGCGGTCTCGCCCTGGAACATGCGACTAGGTTTCCCACGTATTCCCACAAAATTACACGTGGGCCCACCTTAGTCGCAGGCAATGAGACTGTCAAGGAATTTTCGCTTTTAGATCAATAGGAAAGGCGAAATTCCGACCAATTTTGAAGTCGATTATGAGCTGTGAACGCAAGGTCATTGAAAGCAAAAGATTTTGATAATTCCGTATTTGCCGGGTGGCGTCGAATTCGCGTTCAAAAGCGTGCCCCGATGCCGTACCGTGTTCAGTGCATGGTCAGTTTGAACGGCTTTCTCTCCTACCGGCGGAGCCGCGTAGGACGGAATCGGCGTAGCCGCTTCCGCCACGGGCAAACCCGGTGGAAACCGATCGGTGGAAACCGCTTCGCGGGTTCCACCTACGTGGGTTCCACCCCACATCGCACAATTGAATGCACGCACGACGGCACCAGCCGCGTAGGGCGGAATCGGCGTAGCCGCTTCCGCCACGAACGAATCCGGTAGAAACCGATCGGTGGAAACCGCTTCGCGGGTTCCACCCTACGTGGATTCCGCACTACGGCGCTCGCAGACCACACCCCAATCGAAGCGGCTGTTGTGAAAAGTCAGGCCATGGATGGCCGAGGTGGTGCCACGTGGCCCGAACAGTTCCTTTGCGCATGAGCGCGACATGACGCCGCCATCAGGGATGATGGCAAAGCTTCGCGAAAAGTCAGGCCATGGATGGCCGAGGTGGAGCCGATAGCCGGCAAACCCGCATGCCGAGCGGCCCCGCAGCGAAACAGCGAGCAGGGACGCGAGCAAAAACAATGGAGTCGGCCTGTAAGCCGGGTCCTGTGCGCCTTGCGGCGTGACAGTCATTCCTCTCGGCCAGACGTCGCCGTCTGGCTCCAGCGACCAACCCGGGAACGGCGCGGGCCACGCCATCGTTCCCCTATTCGGTCTTGCTTCGGGTGGGGTTTGCCGTGCCGGTCTGTTGCCAGACTCGCGGTGGGCTCTTGCCCCACCG
>DASUKQ010000099.1:0-23449 GCA_036278635.1 Rhodanobacteraceae bacterium | reverse complement strand
CTGCCCTTGTGCAGGCGCAGGTTCAGCCGCACGTCGGGGCGCTGCAGTTGGATCGTCGGACGCATGTCGAACTGTTCGCGGCATTGGTCCGCGATGGCGTCCTTCACCTTCTGCGCCGCAAAACCCGAATGCGTGATCGTTCCGCTGCGGCCGGTCGCGTCGATCGCGAGCGTGGCATCGGGCGCAAGATGCCCTGACCAGTCGATCGCCTTTGCCCCCGCGTACAGCGCATCGGCATCCGCGGCATCGAACGTCGCGAGCGGCAAGAGGACACGGCTGGCAAGGCGCGATTCGAGGCAGGCGCGATAGGCGAGCTCCAAATCGGCGTGTTCCGGACGGCCGCCAAAGCGCACGCCTGCCAGGGCCTCATGCGCCTCGGCGCCCAACGCGGTCAGCTCGTCGCGCAGCAGGTATTCCAGGCCCTTCGGGCAGGTGGCGAAGAATTCGGCCATGGATCAGCCGCCCGACGTTTCGAGGAACAACCGGAATTGCCGTTCGAGGAACGTCACGTGGTTCGCAAGGCGGTGGTCGTCATCGAGCAGCAATGCCGGCATCCCGCGCTCTCGCGCGAACGCCAACGCGGCATCGGCCGGGCACAATTCGTCGCGATAGCCGTGCACGAGGAAGCCGGGCACCCCGCGTGCGGCATCGAACCGTTGGGGACAACCGGGAATATCAATCGGCAACGCGACCAGGAACAAGCCATTGCACGGCGCCTGCAGCGATGCCAGCCCGGAAACGAATGCCCCCATGCTGGAGCCGGCGAGCACCAGCGGTCGTGGCGCCGTGCGCATGGCGGCGACCAGGCGTTCGACGCGTGGTGCCACCGAGCCGGCATGTCCGCGCGCGTCGTCCTGGCGGAAATCCGGACGCAGCGTGCTCCAGCCGAGCGATTCCGCAATCCGCGCGAGTGCGCCGACCTTGGTCGCGTCGGGCCCGCTGTCGGAGCCATGGGAAAGGATGACGTGGCCGGGCATGGGTTGGTTCGGGAGACGGGACTCGGGACTCGGGACTCGGGACTCGGGACTCGGGACTCGGGAAAGCGTAACAGGCGTGGCCTCCCGCGCATCGATTTCGTGCAACACTTTGCCGATGACAGAGCCCGTCTCGATCCGCGACTACCTGCTGCCCTACGTCGAACACCTGCAAATGCGCGAGGCGGCGCAGATCGACCTCGTGGTGATCCATTGCACCGAACTGCCGGACCTCGCGACGGCACGCGAATACGGTGAGCGCGTGGTGCATCCGGACGGTTCCGGCAACAGTGGGCATTACTATGTCGATCGCGACGGCAGCATCGTCCGCTACGTGCCCGACGACCGGATGGCGCACCACACCCGCGGCTACAACCCACGCTCGATCGGCATCGAGCTGGTGAACATCGGGCGCCACCCCGACTGGTTCGACTCGCGTCGACAGGTCATGACCGAACCGTATCCGGACGTGCAGATCGATGCACTGCGGGCGCTGATCGCGCACCTCGGCGCCACGCTGCCCGGGCTTCGATACATCGCCGGGCACGAGGATCTCGACACGGACAGGGTTGCCGCAAGCGACGACGCAACGCGGCAGGTACGACGCAAGCTCGACCCCGGCACGATGTTTCCCTGGAAGCGGTTGCTTGCCGATTGCCCGCTCCTGCGCCTGGAGCCGCCGCCGGAGCCGCTATAATTCCGCGACTTTTTTGAACCCTTCCGGCCCCATGACCCAGCCCCACGTCTCCGAGCTGATCGAGCTGCTGCAACTGGAGCGGCTGGAGGACAACCTGTTCCGCGGACAGAGCCGCGACATCGGCACCCGCTACGTGTTCGGCGGCCAGGTGCTCGGGCAGGCACTGTCGGCCGCGCAGCAAACCGTCGATCCCGCGCGCGCGGCGCATTCGCTGCACGCCTACTTCCTGCGCGCGGGCGATGTCGACAAACCGATCGTGTACCGCGTCAGCCGCGCCCGCGACGGCCACAGTTTTTCGGTGCGCCGCGTCGAGGCGATCCAGCATGGCCAGCCGATCCTGAATTGCGCAGTTTCGTTCCAGATCGACGAACCGGGCTTCGAGCACCAGTCCGGCATGCCGGAGGTCCCCGTCCCGGGGGACCTCGACCCGCCGTCCACGCTGCCGGCGGCGGAGTTGGCCCGGCTGCCGCCGAAGTTGCAGCGTTGGCTCAGCACCGACGGGCCGTTCGAATATCGCTTCGTGTGGCCACGCGACGAACTGCACCCCACCAAGCGCCCGCCGTACCAGCACATCTGGTTCCGCCTCGCCAACCGCATCGACGGCGACCCGCCGCTGCACCGCGCGCTGCTGGCGTACGCGTCGGACTATCACCTGATCGGCACCGCGTTGCTGCCGCACGGCGTGTCCTACCTGACCCCCAACCTGCAGATGGCCAGCCTCGACCACGCGTTGTGGTTCCACCGTCCGTTCCGCGTGGACGACTGGCTGCTGTACGCGTGCGAAAGTCCGACCGCGCAGGGCGCGCGCGGGCTCGTGCGCGGGCAGATCTTCGACCTCTCGGGCAAGCTCGTCGCGTCGACCGCGCAGGAAGGATTGCTGAGACTGCGCGGGGAACGTTGAATGCGCTCATCGGCGATCGCCCCCGATCGAGCCGCGCATCGCTTGACCCCACTCGAGACGAGGCCCGGGAACGGCCAAAGCCACGGTACGTGGGCAAGCGTTCCATGGTCCGGCTTTCCACGACAGCCGCCCCCGACCCCTTTCCAGGCTGAACACCGGATTGCAACCCGGCGCCACTGTCGTAAACTCGTCTCATGCGCAGAATCTACACTTCGCCACGGATGGAAAACATCGACCGGCTGGTCGCCGTGATGGCCGAACACGGCATCGCGACCCGGGTCACCAACCGTCGCGCCTACGCGGGCTCCACCTACCGGCGCTTCTCCTACGCCCGGCCGGGCCACAGCGACAACTGGCCGGCGGTCTGGGTCAGGCACGCCAGCGACCATACCCGGGCGCGGCAGTTGATGCGCGACATCGGGATCGAGCCGGCCACACGCTACGCCGAAGAACTTGCGGCGTATCGCTCCCGGCAGGCCGGTGGCGGGCGCAGCCCGGCGCGCATCGCCGCGCGCGTGCGCACCGCGGTGCTCGTGGCCGTGTGCATTGCGCTCGCCATCTACGGGGCCAAGCTGATTTCGGTATGGTGACGGTGACGCAGCGATGACCTTGCGCAGTGAACGCGTCCGCCTGTTCCAGACGCTGCCCCACGCTTGCGGCTACTTCCATGCGCGCACCGCCCAGAACCTGGTGCTGGACCCGGCCGCGCCGAACCTCCCGAAACTCTATGCGCTGTCGCTGGCGCGCGGTTTTCGTCGCGCCGGCGGCCACGTCTACCATCCGCACTGCCCACGCTGCCACGCCTGCGAACCGTGCCGGATCGACGTCGCGACGTTCGTCCCCAATCGCAGCCAGCGCCGCTGCCTCGCTGCCAACCACGATGTCGAGCTTGTGGAGTGCCCGCCGGGGCTCACCACGGAGCGGCAGGCCTTGTACGGCCGCTACCTGCACACCCGCCATCCCGGTGGTGGCATGGACGAAGCGAGCGACGAGGATTTTTCGCACTTTCTCGCCGCACCGTGGAGTCCGACGGTGTTCCTGGAATTCCGGATCGCCGCGCAACTGGTCGCGGTTGCCGTCACCGACGTGTGCGATACCGGTCTTTCGGCGGTCTACACGTTCTTCGAACCTGGTCTGCCCAAACGCGGTCTCGGCACCTACGCGATCCTGCGCCAGATCGAAATGGCGCGCGAGCGGGGCCTGCCGCACCTGTACCTCGGCTACTGGATCGCCAACCATCCCAAGATGGGCTACAAGGTGCGTTTCGACAGCCTGCAGACCCTCGGGCCCGAGGGCTGGGGGCCAGTCCACGCATCGTGATCCGGATACCCGCCTGCCTCGCCGGTATGCTCGCAGTGTGTGCGTGCATATCGGTATCGCACGCCAGGCCCGCAACCACGGCGCCCTCGTCCGATGCCGTGCGCATCACCACCGCCCGGACCGCCGTCGCGAACCTCGAGCAGCGCTGGCTCGCGGACCTCGCCGATGGCAACCGACGCGATCTCGCGCTGATCCTCGCCGACGACTATCGGGACATCGACTGGCGAGGGCATCCCCGCAACAAGACCGAACTGATGGCCGGCCTGCACCATCCGCCCACGAGCACCCAACGCATCACCGATCTCCAGGTACGAGTCTGGGGAGACACCGCCGTCGCAACCGGCGTCAACCACGTGCAATCGACAACGCGGGGCTGGTCCGTCGAGGTCTCCTTTACCGATGTATTCGCGCACGTCGATGGGCACTGGCGCGCCGTGTCCTCGCAGGAAACCCTGCGAAAACGTGCCACGCCGCAAGCCAGGCAAAGCCATTGACGGTCGTGGCGCCGACTATTCCCTCGCCGGCGCCTGCAGGTTTCGCGTGCGCCACCGGCCTCCCCCACACTCCATCCGACGACGGGGCTGCAATCGTGGAGTCCAGGAGTAACGCGACATGCAGCGAACCCGCCTCACGCTCGCACTCGTGGCGCTGGCCGCGCCGGCGATCGCGCAATCGGCGCCGCCCGGCAGCGGCATTCCCGACAATGCCCATTCGGCCATGACCCACGAAGCGCACCCGGCCTCCAGTGCCCACGCCAATGCCGTGGCGGGACAAACCAATGCCGCCCGCATCGAAGCCTGTGGACAGATGGCCCACGGTTTCCTGGACGACCTCGGCCACGGCGACTTCAAGTCCGCGGCGTCGAACTTCGATGCGAAGATGCAGGCGGCGGTCACGGCCACCAGGCTCGGGGAAACGTGGCATTCCGTCGGCACCCGGTTCGGCAAGCTCGAATCGCGCGGCGATCCACAGACGGTGATGGTCCGGGGCACGCCGGTGGTCAGCACCCCGTTGCGCTTCGCGAAGGGCGACGTCGTGTCGCAACTGGCGTGCGACGAGGACGGCAGGATCTCGGGCTTCTACATCCGCCCCGTGCGCCCGCCCAACCCGGCGCCCGCATCTTCGTCGGGATAGTGCGGCATGACGACGAATGCCGGCCACGCGGAAACCGGCGCGCCGCGGCGTTGCCGCGATGCAGCCGAACGCCGGGCGCTGATCCAGCGGGCGCTTGCGCTCGGCGTCCCGCGCACCTATGCCCGCACGCGAGGACTGCGCCAGCAACGCGAACCCGCGCGGCTGGTGTCGATCGGGCGCGACATCCACGGCCGGGTACAGTGGTTGCAGCCCCGCGCCGCGAAGGCATTTGCCGCCATGCGCGGGACAGCGTTGCAGGACGGCATCGAAATCCAGGTGGTCTCGGCGTTCCGTTCGATCGAATACCAGCTCGGTATCCTCGAACGCAAGCTCGCACGCGGCCAGACGATCGATGAAATACTGCGGGTGAGCGCGGCGCCGGGCTACAGCGAACACCACACGGCACGCTGCCTGGACCTCACCACGCCGGGGTTTGCGGCGCTCGAGGAAAAGTTCGAACGATCGTCCGCGTTCGCGTGGTTGCAGCGCAATGCATCGCGCTTCGGCTTCGTGCTCTCCTACCCGCGTGGCAATCGGCACGGCATCGCGTACGAGCCGTGGCACTGGTGCTGGCGCCCCCGCTCGATCGCGCGCTGAGGCGGATTCGCTACGCCCGCCGCATCACCGATCCGGCCGCCCATCGCCGAACGATGGCGCCGCGGCCGGATGTTCCAGCAGCCCGGTCTCGCCGGTGCGGTGCGCGACGATCACCGCGCACACGGCGTCGCCGTAGATGTTCACCGCCGTGCGCGACATGTCCAGCAGGCGATCGAACACGAACAGCACGGCGATGGCTTCGGCCGGCAGGCCCACGGCATTCATGATCACGATGATCGCGACCAGCGACGCCGACGGAATGCCGGCCACGCCGATCGACGTGACCACCGCGGTCACCACGATCAGCAACTGCGTCACGAAACCCAGATCCACGCCATACGCTTGCGCCAGGAAGATCACCGCGACGCACTCGTACAACGCGGTGCCGTTCATGTTGACGGTGGCGCCGAGCGGCACCACGAAGCTCGCGGTGCGCTTGGAAACGCCTGCGCGCTCCACGCCTTCCAGCGTCACGGGTATGGTCGCGGCGGACGACGCGGTGGAGAACGCCGTCAGCAGCGCCGGGGCCATGGGCCGGAACAGGCGCCACGGTCGACGCGCGCCCCCGAACATCCGCATCATCAACGGCAGCACCAGGAACAGGTGCGTCGCCAATGCCGCCAAAACGGTCGCTGCGAAAATGATCAACGGGCGCACCGCTCCGAATCCGGTCCGGGCGACCACGGCGGCGACCAATGCGAAAACCCCGATCGGGGCCAGGCGCATGATCCAGTCCGTGATGACGATCATCACCTCGTAGACGCCATCCCAGAACCGCCGCACGGTCGCGGCGGCCGCGCTGTCGAGGCGGCTCAGGGCATATCCGAACAGGACACTGAAGAAGATGACCGCAAGGATGCTGCCATTGTCCGACGCGGCTTCGATGATGTTGGTGGGAACCATGCGCAGGAAGATGTCCGCGAGCTGGCCCAGAGAACCGCTGCCCTGGAGTTGTGCGGCGACGCCGGCGCGCTTGGCCTCGAGCGCAAGCGCCGCGCCCACCGGTTCGCCGCCGGAAAATCCGGGCGAGACGCCGTTGACCCAGGCCAGCCCGATCAGTACCGCGATGAGGGTCGTGAGCAGGTAAAACCCGACGGTCAGCCCACCGAGGCGGCCAAGCCCCTCGCCCATGCCCGCAATGCTGGCGATGATCGAGGCCGCGATCAGCGGCAGGATGATCATCTTCAACGCGTTGAGGAACAACGTACCGAAGAAGTCGAACACCACCACCCAGCGCAGCCCGAACACGGCGCCCTGCTCGCCTGCGGCCCAGCCGGCCGCGGCCGCGAGCAGGATCGCGATCAGGATCTGCCAGTGCAGGGCCAGGCGAATCCGTGGCAACGGCATCTTGGTATCCCTCGAAACGAAGTGCTCGATCGTGCGCGCGTGGTCCCGAGTGTATTGGGAAGCGGCGGGTCCTTCCGGGCGGACCGGCTTTGGGCCGGAATCGGATGCGGATCAGTCCTGCGACCGCTTCACCGGTTTCGCTCCGGGCTTGGCAGGCTTGGCGGCTTCGACCACTCTCCACAGGTAGAAGCTTGCCAGCGTGCGGTACGGCCCCCAGCGCTCGCCGAATCCTTGCAGCTCCAACGGCGTGGGCATGGCCTCGAAGCGGTGCACGATCTGCGCGCCCTTGCGGATGCCGAGGTCGTCCACGGGCAACACGTCGGGCCGTCCCAGCCGGAACATCAGGAGCATTTCGACGGTCCAGCGGCCGATGCCGCGCACCTGCACCAGGTGGTCGATCAGCTCCTGGTCGGACATGCGGGCAAGCCGCGCGGGCGTCGGCACGATGCGCGCGTGGGATTTCTCGGCAAGATCGCGCAGCGCCGCAACCTTGTTGCGCGACACGCCTGCTGCACGCAGCGCAGTATCGTCGACGGTGTCCAGGCCCCGCGCGGTGATCCTGCGCCCGCGCGGCATCAACGCCTCCACCCTGCCAGCGATCGTCGCCGCCGCCTTGCCGGAAAGCTGTTGGTACAGGATCGAATGCGCGAGTGCATCGACGGGATCGAAACGCCGTTCGAAGTCATGCTCGATCGGGCCGATCCTGCGCATCCACGTCGCCAGCTTGCGGTCGCGACGCGCGAGGTGTGCGGTGGCCGCGGCGACGTCGAAGCCACGCGGGATGATTTCCAGCTTCACTTGTCTCTCCCCGGGAGGGCCGATTCGGAGCGGCTGTTGTAGAAAGCCAGGCCATGGAAGGCCGCTCCGGTCGTCACAAGCCGGGCGACAGTCCCGACAACCAGGACGGCGGGTGGCGCGGCGATCAGGGATGATCGCACGACAGCGCCACGCCCAGCGCGATCCAGGCCACGATGAAACACAGTCCGCCGAGCGGCGTCACCACGCCGACCATCCGCGGCGCGCCCAGCGCCAGCGCATACAGGCTGCCGCAGAACAACACGATGCCCAGCGCGAACAGCACCGCGCCGAGATGTGCGGCGTGCGAGCGCCGCGCCAGCAGCGCGCACGCGACCAGCGCCAGCGCGTGCCAGAACTGGAAATGCACCGCGGTTTGCCAGATGTCGAGCATCGGCGCGGACAGGGCCCCGCGCAACGAATGCGCGCCCAGCGCGCCCAGCACCACCGCACTCGCGCCGGCGAGCCCGGCGGCGGCGCCCGGCCAGCGCGGGCGTCCCCCAGCAGGCACCGGCGAAACGGAATTCATTGCCATTCTCCTCCCGCGCGGCGGCGCCGTACCCGCCACGCGCCGTAGATCAGCCCCGCCAGCGCGACCAGGATCGGCATCAACAGGATATCAATGAATTTCAACAACATGGATAAACGTTCGATGTCGGCGTCGAGGCTGCGCTGCACCGCGCGCAATTCGCTGCGGATTTCGAGCTTGCGCTGTTCGAACTGGTCGACCGCGGTTTTCTGTGCCGCGGTCTGGCTGCGGCCGTGCGCGGACTGCTTCAGCGCGGCGAGGCGCTGTTCGGTCTCGCTCAACTCGGTTTGCAGCTCGGACTGCTTGGCCTTGAATTTCTCGTCGGCCTGCCGGCGCAACGCATCGACGCGGGTAAAGCGGCGCTCCGCCACGGCACGTCCGCGGATCGCAATCAGGTCGGAGGGCCCTGCCAGATCGTCGACCGCGTTGACGAAGAAGTCGCCGTTGTTGGCGAACGGGCTCACCAGCGTCTGGCCCTGCGACGTGCTCGTTTGCACCCACAGCCGGTCCGACAACAGGTCGGTATCGCCAACCAGGATCACCTCGGGGTTGCGCGGCGACGCCGGCGCCTCGCCGGCCGCATCCGCGGGAAATGCGCTGGCCAGTTTCCCCTGCAACCGCACGGCGATTGCGAAGTGCCTGCCCTCGGGCTGGTAGTCCTTGTACAGGGTCGAGGGATCGAGCGCGTCGCGCACCAACCCGGTCGGTACGGACATCGCCTCGGTGGTGCTCTGGATCAGTGGATCGAGACGCGTCACGGTATCCGGCGACAAACTGAAGTATCCGGCCGACGACACGTCGATCACGCTCAGCGCGGCGGTGACCGGATCGCGGCGATTGAGTTCGTCACCGGTCAGGCCCTGCACCGCCGGGCTGCGCACCGCGTCGCCGCTGATCGGCGATTGCACCACCAACGCGCGCGAGCGGTCGAGCAACACCTGGCCCGGATCGAACGCGACGCCCCACGCGCGGAACAACGTCGGCAGATCCGACGTTGCGCCGCCACCGACCTCTGAATCGGGGTCCACGAACACCAGCAGATGGCCGCCCCGCTGCACGTAGCGGTCCACGGCTTGCGTGTCGGCCTGCGACAATCCGGCCGGCTGGATCAATACCAGCGCGTCCGTGTCGGCAACGCCGAGCGAGGCCAGCGCCGCCGGGTCCAACCGACGCACGTCGAACAATTGCCGGAGTTGCTGGAGCGCCGTCCATGGCGGCGTCGCATCGCGATCGCCGGCATTGCTGCCCCAGATGGGCAGGCCGCTGTAGATCGCGACGCGCGGCTTGTGCCTCGTGCTGAGGTCGTACAGCAGCTTGGTGATGTCGTATTCGATGAACCGCTCCTTGGCGAGCAGGAAGAATGGAATCGCCGCGGTGCGTCCGCTCTCGGCATTGCGTCCCGCCAGGCCGAAGAAGATCGCGCCGCCCGCGCCCTCGCCACGCACCGACGTCAGGCCCGCCGCGCTGGCGCGGTCTTCGTCTTCGGAAAACGGCAGCGGATCGACCTGGGTGACATGGACGCGTCCATCGGAATGCCGCACGATTTCGTCCAGCATGTTCACCACGCGCTGGTGGTAGGCGCGCATCTGGGGCAGGCCATGGCTTGCGCGGTCGGAAAAATACAACGTGAGGTCCAGTGGTTGCCGGAGGCGGTCGAGGATGTCGAGGGTCCCCGGCGACAACGTGTACAGCTGGTCGCGCGTCAGGTCGATGCGTTCGCCGTCCACCCATTTCGACGCGCCGAGCACGAGCAGCACGTAAACGGCGGCGAGCACCGGCAACGACCACCACAAACGCCACCTTGCGGAAATGCGGAATCTCATCCTCCGCGCCTCGCATCGAGGATCAGCGCATTCGCGGTCAACCAGAACACGATCGTAAGGACGAAATAGGCCACGTCCCCGAAATCGAGCACGCCACGCGCGATGGCCTGGAAGTGCGCAAGCAGGCTGAGGCCGGACAGCGCATCGGCCACGTCGTTCGAGCCGAGCGCCAGCAGCGGTTGCTGCACCAGCGGGTCGCCCGCGAGCAGGAACAGCAGGCACACGCTGAGCGCAAGGATGAACGCAATCACCTGGCTGCGCGTGAGCACCGACAGGCACTCGCTGATCGCAAGGAACGCGCCGGCCATCAGGAAACTGCCGACATAACCGGCTAGGATCACGCCGTTGTCCGGCTGCCCGAGGTAATTGACGGTCAGCCACATCGGGAACGTCAGCGCCAGCGCGCAGCCGATGTAGATCCACGCGGCCAGGAACTTGGCGAGGACCGCCTGCCACGGCCGGATCGGCAACGTCATCAGCAGTTCCAGCGTGCCGCTGCGGCGCTCCTCCGCCCACAGCCGCATCGCCAGCGCCGGTACCAGCACCAGGTACAACCACGGGTGGAACCTGAAGAACGGATCGAGGTCGGCCTGGCCACGTTCGAAAAATGCGCCGAGATAAAACGTGAACGCGCCCGCGAAGAGCAGGAAGATCACGCTGAACAACCAGGCCACCGGCGTGATCAGGTAACCGCGCAACTCGCGCAGCAACACGCCACGGAACGCCATGCCGCGGCGGCGACCCGTCGCTTCATAGGCATCCTTCGCGTTCACGCGGCCGCCGCCTCGGCGCGGATTTCTCCGGCTGCGGGTTCATCGAGGGTGACTTGCCGGAACACGTCCTCGAGCCGGCCGCGCTCCAGTTGCAGTTCGTCGACCCGTACGCGCTGTACCTCCAGCAACTTCACCACGACCCTGAAAATCTCGTGGCCGTCGCGCGGAAACACGGTGACCCGGCCATCCAGCGGATCGACTTCGACCGAATCGACCTCGGGCAGCCGCCCCAGCAGCTCGCACGCCAGCGCACTCGCCGGCGCGCGGAAACTCACCGCGTGGTGAAACCGCGATTGCCGTTCCAGTTCGGCTGGCGTGCCCTCCGCGCGCAACCGGCCGCGCGCGAGGATCGCGACCCGGTTGCAAGCCGCGCGCACTTCGTCGAGAGCGTGGGTGGACACGATGATCGCGCGGTCGCGGGCCATCCCGCGGATCAGCGCGTGCACTTCGCGTTGCTGGTTGGGATCGAGCCCGTCGGTGGGCTCGTCGAGGATCAGCGCGGGCGGATCGTGCAACAGTGCCTGGGCCAGGCACACCCGCCGCCGATAGCCCTTCGACAACGTTTCGATGCTTTGTGCCAGCACCGGCTGCAATTGCAGGCGCTCGATCATCTCGTCCAGCCGCCGGTTGCCAGGGATGCCCGTCAGGCCCCGCACCCGTGCCGCGAACGCAAGGAACTCGGCGACCGACAATTCCCCGTAACTCGGCGCGCCTTCGGGCAGGTAGCCGAGCGCGCGGCGCGCCTTGATCGGCGCACGCATGACGTCATGACCGCACACCCGCGCGCGGCCCGACCCCGGGACCAGGAACCCCGCGATCATCCGCATCGTGGTGGTCTTGCCGGCGCCATTCGGTCCCAGCAGCGCCAGCACCTGTCCCGGCGCGACCTTCAGGCTCAGTTCGGCCACGGCATCGACCCTGCCGTAACGCTTGCCGAGGTTTTCGGTTTCGATCATCGAAGCCATGCATCCGCGCCGCATCGTGCGCAAACTCTAGCAGGGTGAGAAGCGGCGCTTGCGCGATGCCGGGGGCATCGCGTGCCGCTGCGACGGGACAGGCGAACAAAAATGCACCGAAAGGAACAGGCCCGCAACTTGCGGGCCTTTTCGATTGATCACGGCTCGGCGGCGACGCCGCTTTCCCGCCCGGGACGCTTGCGCGCCTCGTGCTACTTCTTTCCCGATTCGGACTTCTTCGATTTCTCGGGCGGCTTCTCGCCCGTCCAGATCGATGGATCCAGCGCAGTCAGGGGTGACGTGCGGCCGGAGACCTGGCCCGGCGTCTGCGCGGGCGCATTCGTCACCGGCAGGAACACCCGGTAGATCTGGTCCTGGTCGGCCACGTTCGGCAGCGACGCCAACTGGTCGTAGATGCGATCCTCGGTTTCGTTGTACTGGTATCCGTGCGTGCCCGCGTACGCCTTCAGCGCCAGGCGCACCAGCGGGATCCCGGCTTCACCGGTCCAGGTAGCCTCCAGCACTTCGCGCTCGGGCAGCATCACGGCGCGCACGCTGTCGTTGACGATCAACTGGTTCTGCTTGTCCAGGCCACCCGGCACGGGGCCCTTCCCGCCCGCTTCCGCCCCGGCCGATGACGCCGATGCCGGTTGTCCGGCGCTGGATGCCGAAGCCGCCGTCCCGGACGAGGCCGGTTTCCCGGCGCTGGCCGCCGCTGCCGCCGTCGAGGACGAAGCCGGCTTGGCAGCAAGCTCCTCCGCGGTGGGACGCGGCGGCAACCGGGTCAGATCGTAGTCCTTGCCGTCGATCCTGAGCGCCGTGGTGTCGATCGGCACCGCCAGGTCGAAGGTGTAGGTCGTGTCGCCCCACTCGGTCGTGATGGTGGTGGTCGGGCCCGCGGCCTTGACGCCGAGCTTGGCCATCGCGGCATCGATCTGCTTGAGCGCCGCGGCCTTGGCCGCATCAATGTCATCGAGGGTGCGCGTGGCCTGGGTCGAGACCAGCAGGACCGGCGTCGCCGCAGTCCGATACAGGCCGGGGTCGAGCTTGTCGTAACCGACGTTGGGGATGCCGGCCAACATGTTCTGCAGCGAGTCCAGCCCGTACTGGATCATGCTGGCCGGCGCGCCGTGGATCCACAGCTGCGAATAGCGGTCGATCAGGTTCCAGCCGTAATCGACGTCGTAGCCCCACGTCACCGTGCTGACCCGCTGGCCGTGGGTCGGGGTCACGTTGAAAGTGAAGGTCTTGTTGTCGCCGCGCCAATCGTTGTCGAGATCCCAGGTCACGGTGCTGTTGCCGGCAATATCGATGTTGCCGGACTTGTTGACCAGTTTTCCGCCGCCGTGCCCGCCACTGCCGGTCCAGCTGATGGCCGCGCCGGGACCGTAGGCCGGGCCGGACAGCGAGAACTTCACCTGCGGATCCTGCGCCTGCAGGTCCCCGCCCACGTAATCGGGGAAGCGCCGGAAATTGTTCAGTACGTCGTAAATGTGCTGCGGGTTGTGGCTGATGTCGATCGAGCGCTCGATATGCGCATGCCGGGGCAGGAACAGGCCCACGATCACGGCAAGGATGAACACGATGATCAGGGCGACGACGAATTCGAGCACTCGGGTCATGCCAGGGATCTCCGGACGGCTTGTACGTATGGCCGGCGCCCACCGCGACCCGACGGGTCGCCAGCTCGTGCGCCGCACTGAAACACATGAAAGGCGGATGGTACTTGCTTCACGGCGTTCGCGCCACGGGACGTTCGTGCGATCGTCCCTGATCGCCGTTTCGTTGAAGTGCGGCGCGCCTTCTCCTGCGATCCGCCGTCCACCGACACCAGAACGGCCTTCCGTGGCCTGACTCTGGACAACAGCCGCTTCAACTGAAGGACCACCCTAGACAATGCCAAGCTCCAGTGCCTTGAGCACCGCCCGGGTGCGGTCGCGCACGCCGAGCTTGGAAAGGATGTTGGACACGTGGTTCTTGACCGTGCCCTCGGCGACCTTGAGCGAATTGGCGATCTCCTTGTTGCTGTAACCGCCCGACATCAACCGGAGGATCTCCGTCTCGCGTTCGGTCAACGGGTCCGGCTGGCCGAGGCTCGAGAACTGGTTCTGGATGCGGCCGACGCCCGCCAGCAGGCGCTGGGTCACCACCGGTGCGATCAACGAGCCGCCCCCGGCGACGGTCTTGACGGCGTCGACCAATTGCTCGAGGGACACATCCTTCAAAAGATAACCCCGGGCCCCGGCCTTGAGTCCCGCGAGCACCAGTTGGTCATCGTCGAAGGTGGTCAGGATGATCGTCGGAGGCACCTTGCCGTGGGCCGCGAAGGTGTTGAGGACATCGAGGCCGCTCTTGCCGGGCATGCGCATGTCCAGCAACACCACGTCGGGCTTGATCTTCGGAATCATCTCCAGCGCCGCGACGCCGTCGTTGCACTCGGCCACCACCTGGATTTCAGGCGACAGTTCCAGCAACGAACGGATCCCCTGCCGGACCAGCGTCTGGTCGTCCACGAGGCAAACGGAAATCATTGACTACTCCCACCCTGGATGAACTCTTCGCAACGGTCTTCGCGGCGCGCCCAAAGCAGAAGAATAACGGACCGCACGCCCCGGAAGCGCCGGGCGCCCCTCACGCGATTTTCTCGATCGGTAATGAAGCTTCCAGCGCAAACCCCTGATTGCGCTTGGTATGAATCTCCAATTTTCCATCCACCTCGGCCAGCCGCTCGCGCATCCCCGTCAACCCGTTCCCCGGCTTCAGTTCGAGCGCGCCGCAACCATCGTCGTGTGCCTTCAGCAACAGCATACCGTCGGGCCCTTCCTCGAACCGCAACCACAGGTTCCGCGCACGCGCGTGCCGCACCGCGTTGGTGATGATCTCCTGCGTGCAGCGCAAGAGGATCTGCGCGCGGCGCGAGTCGCCGACCGCGAAACGCTGCGGCAGCGCAAGGTGGACCTGCAGGCCGGGCACGCCTTCGGTCAGGTCGCGCAATGCAGCGGTCAGTTCGATCCCTTCGTCGTCGCGCAGCTCGCTGACCACCTCGCGGACGTCTGCCAGCAATTGCTTCGCCGTCGACCGCGCCCGCGCGACGTGATCGGACGCGGCCTCGTTCACCACCAGGTGCCCGGCCACCTCCAGGTTCAGGCTGAGCGCGGTGAGATGGTGGCCGACGAGGTCGTGCAATTCGCGCGCAATCCGCATCCGTTCGGAAATCCGGCTCGATTCGGCGAGCAGTGCCCGCGTCGCACGCAATTCCGAATTCAGGCGGCGCTGGTCCTCGCGCGCGTCCGCCTGCTGGCGCGCGACCTCCGAGGCAATGAACACGATCACGGCATAGCCGAGATACAGGGCCGCCTGCATCACCGCCATCCCGAGCGTGAAGGAAGGGAACGTGGCGTAGACCGGCACGGTGGCGGCGTATTGCAGGACCAGCCAGGCGACGGCAATCGGCAGCGGCAACAGCCATGGCAGCACCATCCCCGCCACCGCCAGCAGCAACGCCCCGAGGCCGCTCACGCTGTACCAGCTGATGGCCACCGCCGCGACCGTCAGGACCAGCAGCCCCAGCAACTTGACGCCCCAGTACCGCCGCGAGCCGAGGTCGCGGGTCAGCAGCCAGTAGACCACGCCGAACACCACGTAGCTGACCGCCCACAGCAGCAGGTCCGAATGGCTTTGCGCGTGCAGCGCGCGGGTCACGTGGATCTGGGTACGCTCGTCGCTGACGTTGGCCAGCATCCAGTCGCGCCGCGCCAGCGGCACGCCGACGCAGGCGTACGTGATGAGGCCTGCGTACCGCAAAAGGGAAATCGGACTTAAGGATGGGCGTCGCACGCGCCGATCTTAACCCAGGCTTGACCGCCGGGGCCGCGGCGCCGGTAATGCGGGACCTGCCGCAAGAGCCATGCGATAATCGTCGACCGTTGGGCCGCGACCGTCGCGCCCATGCCCGGAAGCCCGTACCCGATGACGTTCACGCCCCAACTGGTCCTCCGCGACGTGCGCGCAAGCGATCTTGCCGCCGTCATGGGCCTCAACAACACCGCGGGGTCTTCCATCCTGCCGATGGACGCGGCGCAACTCGACCGGTTTTATCGCCACGCCGACCACTTTCGCGTCGCGGAGGTGGATGGCCACCTGGCCGGATTCCTGATCGCGCTGCGCGACAGGACCGAGCATGCCAGTTCCAACTTCCAGTGGTTCCGCAAACACAGCAAGGAATTCGTGTACATCGATCGCGTGATCGTGGGCGACATGCACCGCGGCCACGGCCTGGGCCGGCTGTTCTACAGCGACGTGCAGAGTTACGCCGAAGTGCGTTCGCCGAACCTGGCCTGCGAAGTGTTCCTGGAACCCCGCGACGACGTGTCGGTGTTGTTCCACGGCGTATTCGGTTTCCACGAAGTCGGGCAGCACGTCATGCCCGAATCCGGACGCCGCGTCAGCCTGCTGCTGAAGCCGCTCGAGTGCCATGCGTTCGTGCGCGCGACCTATCCGGACGGGGTCCCCGACCTGCCCTGGCTCGCGTCCCGCGAGCTGCCGATCGATGCCCAATCGCACCTGCGCGCAGCGGGGCAGACGTGAGCGGGCTCGCTGCGCGTTCCGCCACCGACATCCTGGACGCCGCGGACCTGCGATTCGGACAAGTCGGCATCGCCAGCGTGCGCGTGCGCAGCGGTGATCCGGCAGCGTTGCAGTCCGCGCTGGGGCTGCGCGTACGCGAAGCGCCGCAGTTGTTCGCACGCGCGCCCGTGGTGGTGGACCTGTCGTTCCTGTCGCCGCTACCGGGCGACGACAGGGTGGCGGCCCTGCTGGAAGCGGTCCGCCTTGCCGGCATGCTGCCGGTCGGACTCGCCTACGGCGACAGTGCGACCGACGAGCTGTCGCAGCGTCTGGGGCTGCCCCTGATCGCAAAATTCCGCGCCGCGTACGAACGCGCGAACGCTTCCGGCACGGACGAACCGGATGCCGCATCGACGCCGGTCGAGGCCGCGCCGGAGGCACCGCCATCGCCATCGGCCGCGACCGCCCCGACCGTCGCCCTGCACCACCAACGTCCGGTCCGCACCGGTCAGCAGGTCTACGCGCAGGGCTCGGACCTGGTGGTGGTCGGCGCAGTCGCGAACGGCGCCGAAGTGCTGGCCGACGGCAACATACACGTGTACGGCAGCCTGCGTGGGCGCGCCTTCGCCGGCGCGCTCGGCGACAAGACCACGCGCATCTTCTGCAGCGAATTCCGTGCCGAGATCGTTTCCATCGCCGGGCACTACCGTGTGTTCGAGGAACTGCCGCGGGAATTCGCCGGCCGCCCGGTGCAGATCTGGCTGGAACAGGACAAGTTGCAGATCACGGCGCTGTGAACGTTCAGCGGGTCCCCGCATAATCGACGCGGCGTTCGCGTGCGCCGCACCCCTTTCGCAATCAAAGATCGGAGCATCCCGTTGACCGAAACCATCGTCATCACTTCCGGCAAGGGCGGCGTCGGCAAGACCACGACGTCCGCCTCGCTCGCCACCGGCCTCGCCCAACGCGGCCACAAGACCGCCGTCATCGACTTCGATGTCGGCCTGCGCAACCTCGACCTGATCATGGGTTGCGAACGACGCGTGGTGTACGACTTCGTCAACGTGATCCAGAAGGAAGCCGTCCTGAAGCAGGCGCTGATCCGCGACAAGCGCCACGACAACCTTTACGTGCTGGCGGCCTCGCAAACCCGCGACAAGGATGCACTCACCCAGGACGGCGTCGGCCGCGTGCTGGAAGAACTGGCCGCAGACGGTTTCGATTACATCGTGTGCGACTCGCCCGCCGGCATCGAGAAGGGCGCCCACCTGGCGATGTACTTCGCCGACCGCGCCGTGGTGGTGGTGAACCCCGAAGTCTCCAGCGTGCGCGATTCGGACCGCATCCTCGGCCTGCTGTCTTCGAAGACCCGGCGCGCCGAACGCGGCGAAGGCCCCGGGCCGCAACACCTGCTGCTGACGCGCTACAACCCGGTCCGTGTCGAGGCCGGCGAGATGATGAGCGTCAAGGATGTCGAGGAAATCCTCGGCATCCCGGTGCTGGGCGTGATTCCGGAATCCGAGCAGGTGCTGGCCGCGTCCAACTCGGGCGTGCCGGTGATCCACGATGCCGGCTCGATCGCGGGCCAGGCCTACGCCGACGCAGTCGCGCGCCTCACCGGCGAAGACATCGCGATGCGGTTCCTGGAGGCCCCGCGCAAAGGCTTCCTCAAGCGCATGTTCGGAACCTGATGCCATGAGCCTGCTCGATTTCCTGCGGCCCCGCCCGAAGAACACCGCCAACGTGGCGCGCGAGCGCCTGCGCATCATCGTCGCGCAGGAACGCGCCTCCCGCGGCGGCCCGGATTATCTGCCGCTGTTGCGCAACGAGCTGCTGGAAGTGATCCGCAAGTATGTCCATGTCGACCCCGACGCCGTGCAGGTAAACCTGGAACGCAACGACAACGGCGAAGTGCTGGAACTGTCGGTGGCGCTGCCGGAAGACGGCAAGGCGACCGGGACCGGCGACTAGGACCCGGGACCCGGGACCCGGGACCCGGGACCCGGGAAAAGCGTAAATGCTTTCACCCACCCCCTTCCAAGGGAAGGGCGGAGCGAAGCGAACGCGCTCGCAGCGCGGGCGCCGCAGGCGCGGGGGGATGCTCCGCATCGCAAAAATGTACCCGACTGACACGTGATCCATGCAAACGTCGCAAAAAGCCGTCCCCCTCGCTCGCGCTGCGCGCGCGCCGCAGGCGCAGGAGGATGAGGCTGCGCGTGACGTCCTGCGCGTCGCCGACATCGGTTTCGAACCACCGGCCGACCTGCTCGCGCGGCATGATCTGGAGTTGGTGCGCATCGAGGACGACGCGCCGATCCCCGGCACCTATTGGGGCGAACCCGAAGCTGGCGTGATCGCCTCGCACGTGTACGCGCGCGCCGACACTCCAGTGCACTCGCTGCTGCACGAGGCCTGTCACTTGCTGGTGGCCGACCCGGCGCGGCGCGCGGCCATCCACACGGACGCCAGCGATTCGGTCGAAGAAGAAGACGCGACCTGTTATCTGCAGATCGTGCTGGCCGACGCCCTGCCCGGTTTCGGCCGCGCACGCGCGCTGGCGGACATGGATGCCTGGGGCTATTCCTTTCGGCTGGGCTCGGCGCGTGCGTGGTTCGAACAAGATGCCGAGGACGCCCGCGCATTCCTGGAAGCGCGCGGACTCTTGCCGCCGGTTTGACGCCGCGATCCGTATATCCGTTACCATGCACGCCGCAAGGGAGATGGCATGCCTCCCCGAACCGCCGGCGATCGATGCCGGCTGATGATGCCTACCTGACCGGGAATCCGGTGCGTAGGCATCGCCGCGAGACGAGCGGCAGGCGCGCGGGGTTCCCGACCATCTGACGGGAGTCGCGCCACCATGCTCATCTACGCCCTGCTCGCCACCGGTTGCGGCGCATTCCTCGGCGCGTGCCTGCGCTACCTGTTTGGCGTCTGGTTCAATCCGCTGTTTCCGACCGTACCACTGGGCACGCTGGCCGCCAACCTGCTGGGCGGCCTGCTGATGGGCCTGATCCTCGGTGCGTTCGCGCAGTTCCAGTCGCTTTCCCCCGAAACGCGCGTGTTCGTTACCACCGGTTTCCTCGGCGGCCTGACCACGTTCTCGACATTTTCCGGTGAAACGATCACCCTGCTGCTGCGCCAGCAGTACGGCTGGACGGCGGCCCTGGTCGGCCTGCACGTCATCGGCTCGCTGGCGATGACACTGCTCGGTTTCGCATTGATGCAAGCCTTGCTCAGGAGTCTCGCATGAACGACACCCCGGCCACCGACGGCGTCTACCTGCGCTTCTTCGTCCACGAAAATCGCCGCCACCACGGCGTGCTGTTGTACGACTGGCTGCTGTCCGAGGCCAGGAAACTCGGCCTCGCCGGCGGCACCGCGTTCCGTTCGATCGCGGGTTACGGCCGCCACGGCATCACCCACGAAGCGCATTTCCTGGAACTCGCCGGCCAGGAAACCGTGCGCGTCGATTTCGTGGTGACGCGCGATGCGGCCGACCGGATGCTGCAACGGGTGCGCACGGAAAAAATCGAGTTGTTCTACGCGATCCTGCCGGCCGAATTCGGCACCCTCGGCGACCCGTAGCCATGGCCCCCGCGTCATCGAACTCGGCGCGCACCGCGAAGCGACGCGCGTTGGCGTTCGTCGTCCTGATTGGCGTCGTCAGCCTGTTCGCGGACATGACCTACGAAGGCTCGCGCTCGATCTGGGGGCCGTTCCTCGGCACGCTGGGCGCGACCGGCGCGATCGTGGGGCTGGTCGCCGGCGGTGGTGAATTGCTGGGTTACGTGCTGCGCCTGTTCACCGGGGCGCTGGCCGACAGGACGGGACGCTACTGGACGATTACCATCGTCGGCTATGCGATCAACCTGCTGGCGGTGCCGGCGCTGGCGCTGGCCGGAAACTGGCCGGTTGCGGCGGGCCTGGTGATCCTGGAACGCAGCGGCAAGGCGCTGCGTACGCCGGCGCGCGACGCGATGTTGAGCTACGCGGCCAAGGACATGGGCGGCGCCGGCTGGGCGTTCGGCCTGCACGAGGCGCTGGATTCGATCGGTGGCGTCCTCGGCCCGCTGATGGTGGCATTGGTGCTGTTCCTGCACGGCGGCTACCGGCACGCGTTCGCATGGTTGCTGCTGCCCGCGTTGGGAGCCATGGCGACCCTGGCGATCGCGCGCTGGCGTTATCCGCAACCGCGTGAGCTCGATACGACGCCCACCCCGCAGGTATCGGATGCCAGGGCACTGCGTGAACTGAAGGTGTTTCTCGCCGCCACCGCGTTGATTGCGGCGGGCTATTCCGACTTCGCGTTGATCGCGTTCCACCTCGCCAGGGACCACATCGTGGCGAACGACGCGGTGCCCACGTTGTACGCGCTCGCCAGCCTCGCCGGCGGGCTCACTGCGCTGGCGCTGGGCAAGGCCTTCGACAAACACGGTCCGTCGGTGCTGTTGTGGGCGACGTTGGCGCCGGCGCTGTACGCGCCACTGGTGTTCCTGGGCGGGCCCTGGGCCGCGGTGGCCGGCATGGCGCTGTGGGGCATCGGCTTCGGCGCGCACGATTCGTTGTTCCGCGCGGTGGTCGCGCAACGCATCCCGCGCGACAAGCGCGCCACCGCGATGGGCATATTCAACGCGATTTACGGTGTCGCGTGGTTCGCGGGCAGCATCCTGCTCGGCGTGTTGTACGATTGGAACCCGCTCTACACGGTGATCGCGGCGCTGGCGTTGCAGCTCGCCGCGTGTCCGCTGCTCTGGAGCCTGCGAACCCCACACAGGAGCGCGTGATGAACGACCTGTCGACGCCCACTGCCGCCAACGCACAGATTTCGCGCCACGACCTCGCTTTGCGCGAGAAGGCGCAGAAACTGCTCGACCACGCCGACGTACGCATCGACGGGGATCGTCCCTGGGATCTCAAGGTGCACGACGAACGCGTGTTCGCGCGGGTGTTCGCGCACGGTTCGCTGGGCCTCGGCGAGGCCTACATGGATGGCTGGTGGGACGTCGATTCGCTCGATCAGTTTTTCTTCCACGTCCTCGGTGCGCATCTCGACGAGCACCTGCGCGACTTCGACGCCCTGCGTGCGCACCTGAAGGCACGCTTCATCAACATGCAGCGTGGCCGCAAGGCATTCAAGATCGGCAAGGCGCATTACGACATCGGCAACGACCTGTTCGCGAAGATGCTGGGCAAGCGGCTGGTGTATTCCTGCGGGTACTGGAAGGACGCCGACAACCTCGATGACGCAGAAGAAGCCAAGCTGGACCTGGTGTGCCGCAAGCTGCAATTGAAGCCCGGGATGAAAGTGCTGGACATCGGCTGCGGCTGGGGCGAGGCGCTGAAATACGCGGCCGAAAAATACGGCGTGTCAGGCGTCGGCGTCACCGTGTCGGAACAGCAGGCAAAGTTTTCGCGCGAGCTGTGCAAAGGCCTGCCGATCGAAATCCGCCTTCAGGATTACCGCGACCTCGACGAGCAATTCGACGCGGTGTACTCGATCGGCATGTTCGAGCACGTCGGCTGGAAGAACTACCGCACCTATTTCGAGGTTTGCAAGCGTTGTCTCAAGGACGATGGCTTGTCGGTATTGCATTGCATCGGGGTCAACTCCACGCCTTCGCGGCCCGATCCGTGGATCGAGAAGTACATCTTCCCCAATTCGATGATCCCCGCGGCCTCGCAGGTCACTCCGGCGCTGGAGAACCTGTTCGTGGTCGAGGACTGGCACAACTTCGGCCCCGACTACGACAAGACCCTGATGGCGTGGCTCGCCAACTTCGATGCCGCATGGCCCGAACTGTCCGCGAACAACCCTCGCTACGACGAACGTTTCCGCCGCATGTGGCGCTTCTATCTGGCCAGTTCGGCCGCCACCTTCCGCACGCGCCGCGACCAGCTCTGGCAACTGACGCTGTCGCCGCACGGCGTGCCTGGTGGTTACCGCGTGCCGCGTTGAGGAATCGCCAACAACGTTCTTCATCGTCGGCCGGCGCATAGCGCCGCCCTGGCTTTTGCCCAGGCCGGGCCGGCGTGCACGGGAGTGGGGTTCGCCGGCATCCGGGCTGGTGTCGTCATCCGTCCCTCACCGACTACTAAGGCAAACGCACGCAACGATTACCCACCCAATCCGGGCTGCATGACTGCAACTCGGGCCACGACCCCTGCATCGCCGCAGCCCTGATAGCTATTGGTGCTCCCGTCGCGAGACCCAGCGTGCAGTTGCTGTATGCCCGGCGGATGCAGCCGACGACGGGGTCGGGTAGGGGTGGCATGCCAGACAGGCAGCGAGAGGAACGTTCGCGCACTGTCCGCAGAGTGTCCGCGGACGCTCTTGCTGTGTCGAAGCGTGACCGCAACTGTTTGATTCACTGGGCTTGTCGCGGGCGCTCCCGCCAGGCACGTCGCTTGCAATCGACAGTTGCGGGGGCCCGCATCGCTGCGATCCGGCACAAGGGAGCCCGTGAATGTTCGGCTATTACCTCGACCTTGCCTGGGGCAGCCTCAGGCGCAGCCCTGGACTCACTTCGCTGATGGTGCTCTCGATCGGCATCGGCGTGGCGTTGGCGATGACGACCTGGGCGCTGGTGCATTCCTTGTCGCACGATCCGATCCCGGGAAAATCCGCGCATCTGTTCATCCCCACCGTCGACATGTGGGGACCGGCAGCGCACGCCAAGACGGGCGGTGCCAACGAGCCGCCCAAGCTCATGGATTACGGTACGGCTGCAGCGTTGCTGCACGACCATCGCGCGAAATACCAATCGGCGATCTACTGGATTGCCCCGACGGTGGTGCCGGGCACGCCGGGCACCCATCCTTTCAACGCGTCGGGCTTCGCGGTGACGGGCGAGTTCTTCCCGATGCTGGACGTGCCATTCAAATACGGCAGTGGTTGGAGCAACGCCGACGATGCAGCGCGCGCGCAGGTCGCAGTCATCAGCAGCGACCTGAACGACAAGGTCTTCGGCGGCGGCGACAGTGTCGGCAAGACCTTCGCGATAGATGGGCGCGATTATCGCGTGGTCGGCGTGCTC
>DASUKQ010000098.1:0-8141 GCA_036278635.1 Rhodanobacteraceae bacterium | reverse complement strand
CGGCATCGACCAGATCCGCGCGCTGAAACAACCAAAAACGGGACGGGGGTAATCAAGTCACCTTGATCACCCCCGTCCCCTTTTGACAGCCACCAGCGTCAAGCCTTGAGGGGAGCAACCTTCGGCTCATGCAGAACCGGTCTGCCGTGCGCGAACGCGACCCGGTCGAATTCCGGCGAACGGGGTCGCGCTGCAAGGGGCACCTGGCGCTCGTTTGCCCCGGTTCGGACACGCCCTGCGGAAACTTTCGGCAAGGCAACCCGCCGTCTGCGCGTAGCCGGGCCATCGCGACGCTGCTTGATTGCCTCCACCCCCTTTTGGTTCCATGATGCGCGGGTCCGTATCCCCGGCGGCGCCATCCATCGACACGACACAGCGCAAACTCGTTGCCGGCATCGTCATCGCGACGCTGATCGCGTTGGCCGTGGTGGTCATCGCCCTGGCACGCGGCGGTCGTCCCGATCCGCCGGCGCTGCGCGCTGCCGCGACCCTGCTCGATGGTCCATGGCAGTTCCATACCGGCGACGACCTGCGCTGGGCGGACCCCGATACGGACGCTACCGGTTGGCAAACGATCGACATGACCGCGCTGCCGGGCAGCCACGACGGTGACGTGGGCCTGCCCGATTACGTGGACGGATGGGCGTCGCACGGCCACCGCGGCTATCACGGCTACGCGTGGTACCGGCGTGCGGTGACGGTTCCCGCCGGACACGCGCGATGGGTCGTCCTTGGGCCAACCATGGTCGAGGACGGCTACGAACTGTACTGGAATGGGGAACTTCTGGGCGGGTCGGGCAGGCTCGGTCCGAATCCGCGCTTCGTCGGCACGCGGCCGTTGCTGTTCGCCCTCCCCGCCGATGCGGCGGGCGCCCGTGGCGTGCTCGCGATCCGTACCTACATGCTCGCCAGAGCCAGCTACGGCGCGGCTGGCGGCGGCATGCACAGCCCGCCCATCCTGGCTCCACAGCCGACAGGCGCCGCGCTCCACCGCGCGCAATGGGAGCGAACCATCGCGGGCTACATCGTCGATGCGATCGAGCCGCTCGCGATGCTGGCACTCGTCGGCCTGGCGCTCTGGTTCTGGCGCCGCAGCAGCCACAAGGGCTTTCTGGTTTTCGTCTGCATCGCGCTTGCGCTTACGGCGGAGCGACGCCTCAACAATGCGATCGTCTCCTGGACCGACCTCGAGTCCCTGAGGACCTATTCGTGGCTGGCGACCGTCATGTGGGTGCCCACGATGGCGGCCTGGGTGCTGGCGTGGAACCGCTGGTGCGTGCGTCCGTGGCGAAGCATCGATGCGCTGGCGATCGTGCTGGCGGTCGTCGGGATCATCGGCGTCTCGGCCCATTCGGCAATCATGACCAGCGTCTGCCGGCTCGGCTCGCTCGCGCTGCTCGTCGTCATTGGCGCGCGCATGGTCCGCAGCGGAAGGATGCGGGGTCTGGCGCTCGTTACGCTGGCATTGGTCGTGGCCGCGCTGTTCGGCGGCGAACTGCTCGACCCGATCGGCGTGCCCGGCATCTGGTACCCGTTCGGCATCGGCGTATCGCGCACGCAGTACATCTACGCGCTCGCCATCCCGCTCCTGGCATTCCTGATCGTGCGAACCCTGTCTCCCAAAGAACGGGGTCAGGTTCACTTCCTGGCGCAGACCAGTGAACCTGCCGCCTCGGTTGCCGCCAAGAAGTGAACCTGACCCCGTTCTTGACGCCCTCAGAGCTGTGACGAACCCAGCGTCGACAACCAGTCGGCCACGCGCCGCGTCCATGGACGATCACGCCATTGCGCCAGCGTGACTTCGCGCGAGCGGCTGATGTCGGCGTCGATCACTTCGGTCATGTGCGCGGCGAACGCGCGGTCGGGAATGTTGAGATTGGATTCGTCGTTGAGCTTGAACGAGCGGTCGTCGAAATTGGCCGAGCCGCCGATCGTCAGATAGCCGTCCACGACCATCAGCTTGTTGTGGAACAGCGACGGCTGGAACTCGAAAAAGCGCGCACCCGCCTGCATGAACACGCCCCAGGTCTGCCGCGAAGCATTGCGCACGATGGGGCTGTCCACGTGCGCGCCGGGCACGACAATGCGCACCTTCACCCCACGATGCAACGCGTCGAGCAGCGCGGTCTCGGTCAAGTCGTCAGGAACGAAGTACGCAGCCTCCAGGTCGATGGTGTGCCGCGCGCCATTGATCGCCATCAAATACAGCAACTGCATGTTGATGCTGCCGCCATCGGGCGAGCTGGCAAATGCCTGCACCGCCGTGTCTCCGGCCCGCGGGGTGGCCGGGTAGTAAGCGTCCCCGAGCAAGGTTTCGCCGGTGGTGGTCAGCCAGTTGTCGGCGAAAATCGCCTGCATCTGCGCCGCGCCGGGGCCCTCCACCCGAAACTCCATGTCGCGCCAATGATCCGGCCGGGTGGCGTTGCCGCCCCACGCGTCCGCAATCCCGGCACCGCCATTGAAAGCGATCTTGCCATCGACGATCAACAATTTGCGGTGCGTCCGATTGTTCATCCGATCGAGCGAATACCAATGCAGCGGGTGGAAGTACTCGAAGCGCACACCGCCGGCACGCATGCGTTCAACCAGCGATCGCTTCATTTTCGAGGATCCGACCCAGTCCGCCAGCACGTGCACTTTCACCCCGGCCTGCGCGCGCTCGATCAAGGCGTCGGCGAATTCTTCGGCAATGTTGCCGGACCAGTAGATGTAGGTTTCCATGTTGACGCTGCGCTGCGCGCCGCGAATCGACGCCAGCATCGCCGGGAAGAATTCCGCCCCGTTCTGGTAGTCGGTCACCGCATTGCCTTCGGTGACGCTCGCGCCAAGCAGCGTTCCGATCTCGCGCCGGAACTGCACGCTGTCCACGGAGCTGACGTGCTGCAGCCGATGCTGCAACTGCTGCTCGTGCGGCCACAAGTTCAGTGAGACGATGACGGCCACCGCCGCGCCGATGGCGCCGAACGCTGCCCAGACGATACGTCGCTTTGTCGTTGTCTTCATCTTCGCCACGAAAGGAACGGTCAGGTTCACTTCCCTACACAATAACGCGGCGAGTCCCCACGCTGCGCCGGGACTTGCCCATCTACCGCCTGCCTCGCCACGCCGCGAATCTTGCGGCATGGCTCGACACCCCCGCCTCGACCTGCCCGGCATCCCGCAACACGTTGTCCAGCGTGGCAACAATCGTTTGCCGTGCTTCCTGGATGATGGCGATCGGTACCGCTACCTGCGCATCCTGCACGAGGCACTGCACGACACCGGCTGCCTGCTTCACGCCTACGTGCTGATGGACAACCACGTCCACCTGCTGATGACGCCACCAGCGACGGGCGCGGTCGCCAGCTTGATGCAAAAACTCGGCCGCAGCTACGTCGGCCAGTTCAACGCCCGCCATCAACGCACCGGAACCTTGTGGGAGGGCCGCTACAAAGCGTGCCTCGTCGACAGTGAAAGCTATGTGCTGCGCTGCCAGCGCTACATCGATCTCAACCCGCTCCGCGCCCGAATCTCCGCCAAGCCGGCTGCCTATCCGTGGTCAAGCTGCGCGGCGCATTGCGGCCGGAGGATGGATAACCTGCTCACGCCCCACCCGGCCTATGCCACCCTGGGCAAGAACAGGGGTACGCGTGCCGCGGCGTACCTTGAACTGTTGCGCGAAACCCTTGCCGACGATGACCTGGCGGCCATCCGCACCTATCTGCAACAGCAACGCGCACTGGGTCTCGGGCCCTTCAGGACCATGGTCGAAGTTAAGACCCGTCGATTCGCCGGGGTCCGTCCCGCCCACCGTCCGGCTCGCGCCCCGCCGCCCGACAGGAAGTGAACCTGACCCCCTTCTTCACGGCGGCCTCCGTCCCGCTTGCGAACGGCATCCGGCGACGTGATTTTCACCATCCGTCGCCTAGATTGGAGACCATGAAACGGCGCCCCGGCATCATCCTGTTGGGCTCACTGGCGGCCTTGATCGTCGTGCTGATCGGCCTGCGCCTGGCGCTGCCCACGATCGTCCGCAATGTCCTCAACCAGCGCATGGACCACATGGGCGATTACCACGGCCATGTCGCCGACGTGGATCTGTCCTTGTGGCGTGGCGCCTACAGCCTGGACGACCTGAAGATCGTCAAGGTCAGCGGCAAGGTGCCGGTGCCCCTCCTACAGGCGCCCCACATGGACATCCACCTGAGCTGGCACGCGCTCATACACGGTGCGATCCGGGCCAGCGTCGAATTCGAGCGGCCTGTATTGAACTTCGTCGATGGCAACAGTGGCGCCGGTACCCAGGCTGGCGGCGGTGTCGACTGGCGCGCGCAAATGCAACACCTCATCCCGATCCGCATCGATTCAGTGAAGGTCAGTGACGGCACCATCACCTTCCGCAATTTCGTCTCCAGGCCGCGCGTCGACATCAAGGCCACCCGGGTCAACGCCGTGGTCACCAACCTCACGAACGCCGACCGCAGCGGCGGACGTCGGGTCGCCGACATGCATGCCACGGCGAAGGTGCTGGGCGAGGCGCCGCTGGAAACCTCCGCCAGTTTCGACCCGCTCGGCCGCGCCGTCGACTTCACGTTCAAGCTGCGCATCCTGCACGTCGATCTCGTCAAGCTCAACGACCTGGCACGCGCCTACGCCAAGCTTGACTTCGAATCCGGCAAGGGCGACTTCGTCATGGAGCTCAACGCCCGCGATGGCAGGCTCGACGGCTACGCCAAGCCACTGTTCCACGACATGAAGATCTTCAGCTGGAAGCAGGACGTGACGGAGGAGCATGAAAACCCACTCGAAGCCGCCTGGCAAGCCATCGTGGAGGGCATCACGTCGATCTTCACCAACCACGAGAAGGATCAGTTCGCCACCCGCGTCCCCATCAGCGGCCGGATTGACAACACGAAATTCGGCACCTGGCGCGCCATCGTCAACGTGCTGCACAACGCCTTCGTCAAGGCCTACACCCCGCAACTGGAAAACCTCAAACCCGCACCAAGAAGGGGGTCAGGTTCACTTACCAAACATCCAGATAAGTGAACCTGACCCCGTTCTTTGGCGTATGCTTTCCGCGCCACGATCCCGAGGTCCAAGCGACACCCGGGACTGGCGAAGTCAGGTGTTTTGGAGCGTTCCCTCAAGAAGGCAAGAACGTGGCAAGAGAGAAACCATCCTTCTTCATCCGGTTCGCGAACTGGGCGAGCCGAAAGACAGGGTCCTCCTACGCGTTCATCCTGGCGGTGCTGGTCGTTGTGGTCTGGGGCGTATCCGGCCCGATTTTCCACTTCAGCGATACGTGGCAACTGGTCATCAACACGGGAACCACGATCGTCACGTTCCTGATGGTGTTCCTCATCCAGAACAGCCAGAACCGCGACGGCACGGCGGTGCAGATCAAGCTGGATGAACTTCTCCGATCCATGGAAGGCGCCCACAACATCCTGCTCGACCTCGAAAAGCTCGATGACGAAGCGCTCGACGAACACGTTGCCCGCTATCGCAAGCTTGCGGAGGACGCCCGCGCCAAACGACAACGCGGCGAAGAGGACGTGAATGCGCCGGAAAGCGAACCGGAATGCGGGGACGAGAAAGCGGACAAGCCCGACGACAAAAGCGACTGACCCGCAAGGGCGGGGTCAGTTCACTTGCCTGGGCATCCGGCACCTGAACGTGGCGCTCTGCGCCCGCGGCGCAGCCGGTCGGCGACCAGCAGGCACAACAATCCCCCGCCGAGCAGCGGCATGACGGGCGGCTCGGAGACCGTCACCACGGGAAACGGCGCGTAGTTGTACTGCAACATCGCAGTCGCGCCGCCCGCGACCGTCGTCAATGCATCCTTCGTGCCCCACGGCTCCCAGCTGAATTGCATCAGCGTCATGAGACCGACGACGTCCGTGACCGGCGTAGCCAGGTAATCATTGCGCTCCACGGTATTGAGCGGATACGTCACGCACGTATCCGAGCTGCCGCCACCCATGGTCATTCCAAGCAGGTCGGATTCTCCATCCGATTTCCAGTTCACATAAGGCACAATCGGAAAACGCATTGCCTGATTGCTGGGGACCACTACCACGGCCATCTGGCAGGTGGTGCTGGAACTGAATGACCAGCCCACACCTTTGAGGGTGATCTTCGCCTGACCACCGATGGGCACCGGCAAGATCCCGAGGTAGGGATCCACAATTGGGGAAGGCAGTGTCGTGACAATCAGTTGCATGTAAATCGAGAACGATGCCGACTCGAGGACACCGATCGCCGGATCGAACGGGACAAATGTCTCCAGATCCGAGGCACCGCTCGGCCCCTCCATCGAAAAATGCTTCGTCTGCACGATGACCCCGGCATGCGCAACGCCCACGGCGAGCAGCAAGACCAGGCCGGCAACGAGTACACGCAAGCGGCGATGACGCACTTCCCCTCTCCCCCGGCGGGCGCAGGATCGCCCGCGCCCATGGTAGCAAACCCAAAATCGGGGTCAGGTTCACTTCCCCCGGCATCCGAAAGTGAACCGGACGCTGCTCAACCCCGCAACAGGATGACCGGCAGCGCCACCAGCGCCAACGCGAGGAGTATGCCCAGCAAGGTCATCACGACGCGCAACGGGTCGGCGCGAAGCATGCTGAAGAACGTTTCCGCGGTGCCTGCGCGCCTGGCAGCGGCATATTCGGCCCGGACGCGGGTGCTGCGCTGCTGCTCGTAGTCGTCCAAGGCACGCCTGGCTTCCGCGAAGTCCGCGTCCTCGGTCACCCAGATCCCTCCCGCCGAAATCCCCCAGGGATTGGGCTCGGTTTCGTAGAATGCGATCCGCTTCGCGTCGAGCAGCGCCCGCACGTCGTCGGCCTCGTCATCGGGCACGTTGCGCAGGTTCAGGAGCAGCCTGGACATGACGCCATGATAGCCGCCGCCACTCCCCCGTCTGCGTGGATTCAGCAAGCGCGTCCATCACCTGGGTCGAAGCCCATTCTTCCCAAGCGCACGAACCAATGTCGCTGGCGCAACCCATGAGCCGTCAGATGCGTCCGCGCTGCCGGGTACGCCCAACTTCAACGGCGAACCTGCCCGCTTAAATTACCTCCGTCCCCTTTTCCGCTTAATTACCTCCGTCCCCTTTTTTCCTTTTTTGATGTCGATTCCGCGTGCGTGCGTTCGTCGCTCCACATGCAGGTGGCCATACCGGCTGCCGTTGCCGCCAAGGAGAAAACCATGTCCTACATCGATGGTTTCGTGATCGCCGTACCCAACGCCAACCGCGAGCAGTTCATCACGCATGCCCGTACCTTCGACCCCTTTTTTCTGGAGTTCGGCGCCACCCGGGTGCTGGAATGCTGGGGCGACGATGTGCCCGAAGGCAAGCTCACCGATTTCCGCCGTGCCGTGCAGGCGAAGCAAGACGAGTCGGTGGCGTTCTCCTGGGTGGAGTGGCCCGACAAGGCCACCCGCGACGCCGGCATGGAGAAAATGATGAAGGATCCGCGCATGGAGGCAGCCGGCAACATGCCCTTCGACGGCAAGCGCATGATCTTCGGTGGCTTCGTGCCGGTGGTAAGCCTGCCGGCGTAGCGCAAGAACGGGGTCAGGTTCACTTCCCCGCAGTCACCCGGACCCCCCAGGCCGGGAAACCCCGGGGACACGGCGTGGTTTCGTGGAATGCGATTCCTTGTCGTCGAGTAGCGCCCGCACGCCGTCGGCATCGTCACCGGGCACGTTGCGCAGGTTCAGAAGCAGCCTGGACATGACGCCATGGTAGCCGCCCGTGCTTCCCACCTGCGTTGCGTCGCTTGATCACCTCCGCCGCCTTTTCCGGTCGCCGTTTTGAAGGATGGCTACCGCACGACAAATTCCCGCTGCATGCCGTGCATGAAATGCGGCTTGCCATCCTTTGCATCGGGGGTGAAGCAAAGCAGTCCGTATTTTCCGGGCTTGAAGTCGACCTCGATCACCACGTGCTCGCCAGGCATGATGTCGGTGACGCCGCCGACGCCCTGCGCCGGCGCTGGCTTGCCTTGGGGATTGTAGGCCCAGGCTTCGAGGTCGTGGTTGCCCCGCCCCGGCGGAAAACGACTAATCACCAGCTCGTGCGGCTGCGTGCCGGTGTTGGCGACTTCGATGACGTGACGACCCGCGGTGACCGGCTTCGACAGGTCGAATGCGTA
>DASUKQ010000097.1:0-3672 GCA_036278635.1 Rhodanobacteraceae bacterium | reverse complement strand
CCCACAGCTTCAATATCTCCACCACTTCGATGTTCGTGGCCGCGGCCGCGGGCGCGCGGGTGGCCAAGCATGGCAACCGCGGCGTGTCGTCCTCGTCCGGCAGCGCCGACGTGCTGGAGGCGCTGGGGGCGACGATCGACCTCGGGCCGCTGGAAGTCGCCCGCTGCATTTCGGAGACCGGCATCGGCTTCATGTTCGCACCGCGTTTCCATCCCGCGATGAAGGCGGTCGCCCCGGTGCGGGCCGAAATGGGCGTCCGCACCCTGTTCAACATCCTGGGCCCGCTGACCAATCCGGCCGGCGCGCCGAACATCCTGATGGGCGTGTTCCACCCGGATCTGGTCGGCATCCAGGTACGGGTGCTGCAGCGCCTGGGCGTGGCGCGCGCGCTGGTGGTGCACGGCAAGGATGGCCTGGACGAAATTTCACTGGGCGGCGCCACCCTGGTCGGCGAACTTCGCGACGGGAAGGTGCGCGAATATGAAATCGAACCCGAGCAGTTCGGCATCCCGATGGCGTCCAGCCGCAACCTGCGGGTCGCCGATGCCGCGGAATCGAAGGCCATGCTGCTGCACGTACTGGAGGGCTCGAGTGGCATCGCCCGCAACATCGTGTTGCTGAATGCGGGCGCGGCGTTGTACGCGGCTGGCATCGCCGCATCCATCCCGGATGGGATCGCGCGCGCAGCGACTGTGATCGACGAGGGATCCGCGCGCCGCACGCTCGATCAGTTCGTGCGGGCGACCCGGAGCCTCGCCGCGACCAGGTCCCATTCGAAGTGAGCGACATCCTCCAGCGCATCCTCGCGCGCAAGCGCGAGGAGATCGCCGAATGCAAGGCGCGGGTGCCGCTGGCGGAACTGCGCGCAAGGATCGCCGACGCGCCGCCCGCACGCGGATTCGCAGCGGCACTGCGGATGCGGATCGAGCAAGGCCGCGCAGCCGTCATCGCGGAAATCAAGAAGGCCAGCCCGTCGAAAGGGCTGATCCGCGCCGAGTTCGATCCCGCCGCCATTGCACGCAGCTATGCGGCAGGCGGTGCGGCCTGCCTGTCGGTGTTGACGGACGTCGATTTTTTCCAGGGCAGCGACGCGTACCTCGGCGAAGCGCGCGATGCCTGCGCGCTGCCGGTGCTGCGCAAGGATTTCACGATCGATCGCTACCAGGTCGAGGAAGCGCGGGCGATCGGCGCCGACGCGATCCTGCTGATCGCCGCCGCGCTGGACAACGCGGTACTCGCCAACCTGCACGCGTACGCGAGGCAATATGACCTGGATGTGCTGGTCGAGGTCCACGACGCCGTGGATCTGCAACGCGCACTGCCGCTGCCCGATCCCGCGCACACCCTGATCGGGATCAACAACCGCAATCTCCGAACGTTCGAAACCCGGGTCGAGACCACTCTGCTGCTGAGGCCGGATGTGCCGGGGGACCGGCTGCTCGTCACCGAGAGCGGCATCGCGACGCGCGAGGATGTCGCCCGGCTGCGTGCGGCCGGGGTGCACGCGTTCCTGGTCGGGGAGGCCTTCATGCGTGCTGCCGACCCCGGCGCGGAACTCGCGAGACTGTTTGCCGGGGCTTGAGGCATGGCGGAAGGGGCGGCCAGCGGCCTGCGGCGCACGGTGCTGTTCGATTTCGACGGCGTGCTCGTTCGTGGCGACGCGTTCGGGTTGCTGATGCGCGACCATTACTCGCGCCAGTGGTGGCGCAGGGGTCTGGTGGTGCTGGCGGCTCCATGGCTGTTGCTGGTTTTGCCGTTCTCGCGACGGCGTGCGTTGCGGGCGCTGGTACGCCTCGGCCTGGTGGGCGTCAGCGAGGCGCGTTACCGGGAATTGGCGCAGTCCTTTGCCGGGGCGCTGGCACGCCAGCCGGGCCGCTTCTGCCGGGAAGGGTTGCGTGCGCTTCGCCAGCACCAGATTGCCGGCGATCGCATCGTGGTCGTGACCGGCTGCGAGGAATCACTGGTGCGCGGGGTGCTGGGCGAACTCGGCGTGGCGGACGTCGAGGTCTTGGCCTCGCGGTTGCGGGCCGGACGGTTCGGCATGCGTCCGGATTGGCACAACGTCGGTCCACGCAAGGTGGAATTGCTGGCCCGCCACGGCATCGACGCCTGCCACGTCGCCTACAGCGACTCGCGCCATGACCTGCCGATCCTCGCGCTGGCTGCCGACGCCGTGCTGGTCAACGCTGCCCCGAAGCTCTGCAAACGGGTGGAGAAGGCGCTGGGTCGCAGCGTGATCCGCGCCGAGTGGCGTTGAGTATGGGCGGCCACCGCGGCCAGAATGCATCCCCTGGCGCTGCGCGCCGACCCCTTCCAAGGAGGGGTGAAATGTGTTGCGCTCTTTCCGAGTCCCGAGTCCCGAGTCCCGAGTCCCGAGTCCCGAGTCCCGAGTCCCGAGTCCCGGCTTTACCTCGTCCCGCGCACCACGATGGTCTTGCCCGACACATCGATCCCGCCGGTGTCCTCGAGCTGCTTCAGCACCCGTCCGGCCATCTCGCGCGAGCAACCGACGATCCGCGAGAGTTCCTGCCGGGAGATGCGGATCTGCGTGCCTTCCGGGTGGGTCATCGCGTCCGGCTCCTGGCAAAGGTCCAGCAGCGTGCGCGCGATGCGATTGGTGACGTCGAGGAAGGCCATGCGGCTGACCTGGCGCGAGGTCCGCAGCAGGCGGTGGGTCAACTGCAGGCCGATCGCGAACAGGATGCGCGGGCAGTCGTCGCGAAGCGGTCCCGCGAAAAGCTGGAACAGCTTGTCGTAGCCGATCTCGGCCAGTTCACAGGGCGTGCGGGTGCGGATCAGCACTTCGCGCTGGGCCTGTTCGACGAACAGCCCCATTTCGCCGATGAACTCGCCACGGTTGATGTAGGCGAGGATCAGCTCCCGGCCCTGGTCGTCTTCGCTGCACACGGTGACCGAACCGTCGATCACGTAGAACAGGGTATTGGCCGGGTCGCCGGGTCGCAGGATCGCGGTCTTGCCCGGGTATCGGCGCCGGTGGCATTGCTCGAGGAGCCGCTGCATCGCGGCGGGATCGGGCGCCAGCATCGGCGGCGCCTTCGAACGTTCGTAGATCTGCTGCAGGAGATAGCGAAGTTCGGTCATGGGTTCCCTGAGCTGGGTCACGTTTTTGCGCGGAGGATCAGGCCGGCCCGATTGTGCCACATTAATGGATGCAAAGTGGCAAGGGTGCGTCGCCTCCGAGTTTCCCGCATACTTTGCTTCTTCCCGCTACCCGCCCCATGCGCACCGGAAACCAGCCCTGCGCATGGCGATGCGTTCTTTCACCGGCTCCGAGGACACCGCCGTGGTCAAGCCGCTGCCCCGCCTGAAGCTGCAGGGGTTCAACAACCTCACCAAGGCGCTCAGCTTCAATATCTACGACATCTGCTACGCGGTCACCAAGGACCAGCGCGACCGTTACATCGATTACATCGATGAAGCGTACGATGCCGACCGCCTGACCCAGATCCTGACCGACGTCGCCGACATCATCGGCGCGAACATCCTGAACATCGCCCGCCAGGATTACGATCCGCAGGGTGCCTCGGTGACGATCCTGATTTCCGAGCACCCGGTGATCGACAAGCTCGGCCGCGACATGATCTCCGACGCGGTGGTCGCGCACATGGACAAGTCGCACATCACCGTGCACACCTATCCGGAAACTCATCC
>DASUKQ010000096.1:0-25468 GCA_036278635.1 Rhodanobacteraceae bacterium | reverse complement strand
ATGTCGCCCGCGACCAATTCGACCACCGGCACTTCGATGCGCTCGGAATGCCCGTCGGATGCGCGCCGCGTCACCGTTGCGGTGTTGCGTACCATCGCCTTCAACTTTTCGGCCGCACGCGAGGACCGGAATTCCTGGGTGAAGCTCAACACCACGCTGATCGCCACCATCACCGCGATGATGATCGGGCCGGTCAGTTCGCCCGGGGACGTGGCGAGTTGCACTGCCGCCAGGATCAGCAGCACGATGATGAACGGGTTCTTGAAGGTGTGCGCGAGCTGCAGCGCCCAGTGCGGTGGTTTCTCGTGCGATGCCTGGTTGACCCCGTCGCGATCGAGGCGATCCTCGATCTGTTCCTCGTCGAGGCCGGCGGGCGTGGCGTCCAGCGAGGCCAGCAGCCCGGCCGCATCCTTCCACGCGCTGTCGGCAACGACCGGCCGCGCGTGCGCCGTGCGGGCCCTGCCTGCGGTCGAAGTTTCGGCGGGTTTGGCGGGAGAGCGGGACATCACTCGTTTCCATCCGGGGTGGACACACCCAGGGAGCGAGCGACGGATCCGTGGGCTTACGCGATGCGGCGGGGCTGAAATGGGGTCAGGTTCATTTTTCGGCGGGGTCCTGCTGAGCCCCTCCGCCAATGAAAAATGAACCTGACCCCATTTCAAGGCGCACGCGACTAGATCTCAAGCGCGGTGGTGGAGGGCGCCTGCGCAGCAGGCGCTTGTGCAGCACGACCATCATGCGGCACGCTGTTGGCCGGTGACGCCCCGCGGCGCAGGCACGGTCACGCTCCACTCGCGGCGGCGGCCGTCACGGCGGGACGAATGCGCATGACGGGCTGCCAGGCGCGCACGGAAAAAGTTTCGAAGGAGGTTCATGGCCCATCTCCTCAAGCAGTGCCGCAGCACCGCTCGGGGACGGGCCGGACGCGCCTAGTCGAGGCAGGTACCAGCCGGCCGGGCGCGGTCGCCGCGGATCGGTTCGATTTTGGCCGCCGTCATCCGATGCAAGCGGATGCCGACGGTGCGACTAGGGTGTACGTCCATGGTCATATTGAGTGAAGGACAGTGCCGAAGACGCAGCGCGCCCATCGGCGCGCGTATTGTGGTGCCGCGGCCCGACGCAGTCAACCCAGTGAGGACACGGCGACCGCGGACGTCAGCCATGCGCAGTATCATGAGAAGTCGCAAAGCTCGAAACTCGTGATTGGATGATGCCTCACTCCCGTAGCCTGTCGCGCTGGCTGTTGCTTGCCTGTGCGGCCCTCCTCCTCGCCGCCTGCCAGGCGAAGCCGCAATGGCAGCTCAACGACGTAAGCGGCCATCTGCCGGACCTGAAGTTCCAGATGACCAACGATCTGGGGCAGCCGGTCACCGCGGCGACCTACCATGGCAAGGTCGTGTTGTTGTACTTCGGCTACACGCACTGCCCGGACGTGTGCCCGCTGACGCTGGTGCACCTGCACACGGTCCTGCAGAAGTTGGGCAAGTCGGCCGCCGACGTGCGGGTATTGTTCGTGACGGTGGACCCGACCCGCGACACGGTGCCGGTGCTGCACCAGTACGTGACCGCGTTCGACCCGCGCATCGTCGGCCTGACCGGCACCCAGGACGCCATCGCGAAACTGACCAAGCGCTACCGGGCCTATTTCAAGCGGGAAGCACCGCAATCGTCTTCGAGCACGGGCGACTACGAAGTGACCCACAGCTCGGCAATCTACATCTTCGACCGTGATGGCCGCGCACAACTGCTGGCGACGCCGGGCGACCCGAACGACGCCATCCTGCACGACCTGAAAATCCTGGTGGAACAATCGTCATGACGATCCGCGGTCTGCTGGCTTGTACCCTGCTCGCACTCAGCGCCACGGCGATCGCCGCCGCCCCGTCGTCGCCGGGCGTGCACGTCAAGAATTCGTGGATCCGCTGGTTGCCGGCCAACCTGCCGGCAGCTGGTTATGCCGTGATCATGAACGACGGCCCCGCGACGGCGCGGCTCGTCAGCGCCAGCAGCCCCGATTACGGCAGCGTGATGCTGCACCGCTCGCGTCTTGCGCACGGCGACAGCACCATGGAACACGTCGATCATCTCGACATCCCCACGCACGGCAGCGTCACGCTGTCGCCCGGCGGCTATCACCTGATGCTGATGCACGCGAAGCGGCCGATCAAACCCGGCGACACCGTGAAAATGACCCTCGACTTCGCCGGCGGCGCAACGCTTCAGGTCGACTTTTCGGTGCTGCCCGCCAACGCTTCGGGCCCGTCGGCTTCCGACTGAGCTGCGGCCGCGGCCATCGCGCGGGCACGCGCGGCCGCGCGCTGGCGGCGGTTGCGCGGCAACCTGCCCTTGCTGTCCAGCCTGAGCCAGTGCGCGAACGCGATCAGCGCGGCCAGCACGCTCATCATCGAACTCGGAATCCACAGGATCAGGCCGCCAAGGTGCTGGTCCATGAGCGGTGTGATCGACGCGAAGGCGCGCCCGCACAGGCTGTAGATCGGGTACAGGTCGGTCTTGGTGAAGGTGATGTAGGCGCCGATGAGGATCTGCGGCAGGATCACCGCCAGCGCCACGAATACCCGCACGCCCGGCGACAGCCGCGCCGGCGGCCTCGGACGATGGTCGAGGATCAGCCACCAGAACAACATCCCGTCGGCGGCCATGCTGAAATTCATCACGCGGTACAGCCGCCAGTCCAGCATCGCGTCGAAATGCACGGCCGGCCACAGCCACAGGTAGATCAGGCCGACGAAGATCACCGCGGCCACCAGCGGGTGCAGCAGCACGTTGAGCACCGCGCGCACCGGCGGCCACGCCAGTGCCGGTCGCAGCCAGTGCCGCCGGAAGCCGCTCGACATCCCGCGCCGCATGGTGAGGCCGGGATAGGCCAGGGCGATCAGGAACGGGCCCATGTGGTGCAGGCCCATGTGCTGGATGCGGTGGATGAAGAACTCGTGCTCGGCGTAATAGTCGAGGTGGGTATGCAGGCCGGTGTAGACGATCAGCAGCCCGGTCCAGAACAACAACTGGCGATACCACGGCGCGGTGACCGGCGAACGCCGCGCGCCGCGCCAGTACAACCACCCCGCGAGCGCGAACACGATCACCACGCTGGCCGATGGCTCCCACGGGATCCACCAGCGCAGAAAATCCATGACTACGTTCAAGACATCACCTGGCACACGCGAAACCGCACCGCGCGAAAACGGCCGCGCGGCAACCCGTCATCTCACCACAACCCGTGCTCAGCCGCCAGTCCGGGTGTCGATCCCGTCCTGCGCCAGCGCCTCGATGAACGGCGGCACCTTCTCCGCGATCAGCGGTCGCGCGAACCGATAGCCCTGCAACAGGTCGCAGCCGAATTCCTGCAGCATCCGCTGCTGTTCGGCGGTTTCCACGCCCTCGGCCACCACCTGCAAGCCGAGGCTCCGGCCCAGCGCGACGATCGACTTCACGATCGCGCGATCGCCGACTTCGGTGACCAGGTTGCGAACGAAGGTGCGATCGATCTTGATCTGGCTGACGGTGAGGTTCTTGAGCGTCTCGAGGTTGGAGTAACCGGTCCCGAAATCGTCGACCGACACGCGAATCCCGCTGGCGATGAGGCTTTCCAGCACCGGCAGGCCGCCCTTGACGTCCTGCACCAGGTGGCGCTCGGTGATCTCCAGCAGCAAATCGTGGTTGGCGACGCCGTGCTCGCGCATCGCGATGGCAAGGTGCTGCTGGAATCTGCCTGCCTCGCGCAACTGCATGCCCGAGACGTTGAGCGAAACATAGAACCCCGGCAGGCCGGCGCGCTTCCATGCCGCCACCTGGCGGCACGCCTCGCCCACCACCCACGCCCCGATCGGGTCGATCAGGCGCGACTCCTCCGCGAGGCCGATGAAAGTGGCCGGTCCCACCACACCCATGCCGGGCCGGTTCCAGTAAAGCAGGGCCTCCACGCCGGCGATACGGTGGCTGCGCACGTCGACGATCGGCTGGTAGCGCAGCACGAACTGCGAGCGCACGATCGCCACCCGCAGCGCCGCCTGCATGTCGTGGCGCCAGCTCACCGCCTCGCCCATCCACGCCTGGAACCGTTGCACGTTGTTGCCGCCTTCCTCCTTGGCGCGGAACAGCGCGGTGTCGGCTTCACGCACGAGATTCTCCGCGTCCAGTGCATCGTCGGGAAACATGCTGAACCCGGCGCTGGCCGCGATGTCCATCACCCTGCCCTCGACCTCGACCGGCATGCAGATTTCATCCATCAGGCGCCCGGTCACGGCCTCGGCGGTCTCGGCGTCGGTGTTGGGCAGCAACAACAGGAACTCGTCGCCGCCGAAGCGGCACAGGATGTCCTCTTCGCGCAGACTCTTGCCGAGGCGTTGCGCGACCGTACAGATGACGTCGTCGCCGACGCTGTGTCCGGCGGTGTCGTTGATTTCCTTGAAGTTGTCGAGATCGAAGAACACCACGGCCAGCGGTTGCCCGGAATAGCGCGCCGTGGCCAGCGCCTGCTCGAACTGGCCGCGCAGGTGGGTGCGGTTGGGCAGTCCCGTCAACGCATCGAAATATGCGAGGTGGCGGATGCGGGCCTGGGCGTAGCGCAATTCGGCGGTATCGATGCACACGTGCACGCGGAAGGTGATCTCGCCTGCGGCGTCGCGGACCGCCACCACCGAGCTGTCCAGCGTCTTGCCTTCGCCGTTGTGCCGGCGCCACACCAGCGGGCCGCTCCACGCGCCCGAATCGCGCAGCGCGGCCTCCAGCCCGGACGATCCCTCGGTCGGCGCCTGGACGTCGCGCAGGAATCTTCCGACCAGCTCTTCGCGGGTGTACCCGCTCATGGTGAGGAAGGCGTTGTTGACCGACACGATCCGGTCGTGCGCGTCGCTGATCACGATGCCGTCGCTGCCTGCCTCGAACACGCTGGCCGCGACCTGCAACTGGCGTTCGTTGCTGAGCTGTTCGGTGATGTCGGTGTACGAGCCCGCGACCCGGACCGGCGTGCCGTCCGCCCCGTACTGGGTGACGCTGCGGGCCAGGATGGTCAGGACCCTGCCATCGCGCGTGCGCATCCGCATCACGCGGCGCAACTCGCCGGTGCGGCCCGATTCGATGTGGCCGAACAGCGCGCTGCGCGCCGCCTCGAGGTCTTCCGGCAGGATGATGCGCCTGAGATCTTCGGGGCCCGACAGTTCGCTCTCGTCGTAACCCAGCATCTGGCGGACACGCGGCGAAAAGAAGATGTGCCGGGTGGCGAGGTCGAAATCCCAGATGCCGTCGTTCGCGCCTTCCGCCACCAGCATGTAGCGCTCGCGACTGACCCGCAATTCGCGCGTGATGCGTTTCTGCTTGCGCAGCGCCCAGGCCGCCAACGCAATGCCGGTCAATGCGGCGACGATCGCGACGACGAGAAGGGCCCGATCCACGCGTTGTCACTGCCTCCTGGGAACACCGGCCGAAGCCGTCCTGACTTGCCCACCCGGCGCCTGCCCTCGCCGGCGCAGTCCAGCTTATCCGATCCTCTGCAGGACGTAGCCCCCGACGCGGACCACCGGCGAGGTCAACCAGTGGTCGGCCAGCAGGAACGCGAACAGCGCGATCAGGTAGACGATGGAATAGCCGAACGCGCTCATCGCGAAGCGTTCGTCGGGTGGACGCATCAGGCGGATCGCGTAATACAGGTAGGCGACGCCGAGCACCGCGGCGCCGCCGAGATAGAGCATGCCGCTCATGCCGGTGAGGTAGGGCAGCAGGCTCACCAGCACCAGCAGGATGGTATAGAAGAGCACTTGCCAGCGGGTGTACTCGACCCCGTACACGACCGGCAGCATCGGAATGCAGGCGCGCCGGTAGTCCTCGCGGCGGAAGATCGCCAGCGCCCAGAAGTGCGGCGGGGTCCACGCGAACACGATCAGCACCAGCAGCAGTCCGTAGGCCCAGTCGGTCGGCGCCTGCATGCCGGTGACCGCAGCCCACCCGAGCAGCGGCGGAATCGCTCCCGCCAGTCCGCCGATCACGATGTTCTGCGGCGTCGCGCGTTTCAGGAACGCGGTGTAGACCACCGCGTAGCCGATCAGGCCGATGAAGGTCAGCACCGCCGTCAACACGTTCACCAGCAACGCGAGCACCAGCATCGACGCCACGCCCAGGCTCACCGCGAAGACGAGCACCTGGCGCGTGGTGAGCGTACCCGTCACCAACGGGCGGTGGGCGGTGCGCGCCATCACGCGATCGATCCGCTGGTCGATCAACTGGTTCAGTGCCGCGGCCGAAGACGAGGCCATCCAGATGCCGAGGGTGCCGAACACCAGCGCCTGCCACGGCGGAACGCCGGGCGTCGCGAGGAACATCCCGATCAGTGCGGTGAACACCAGCAACGCGACGATGCGCGGCTTGGTGGCGGCGAGGTACTGGCCGGTGAGCGTGGGAAACGGGGTCAGGTTCATTTTGTTCTCGGTATTCCTGTCGCCACGATACGCCTCCCGCAAAAAAATGAACCTGACCCCGTTTCCGAGCCCGTTTCCGGCACGGGCTGACTGCGCGCCAGCAGCACGACGAGGACAAACAGCAGCAACGCGGCGCCGCCGGTGTGTGCGACCGCCATCGACAGCGGCAGGCCCAGCGTCACATTGGCAATCCCCAGCGCGACCTGCGCAAGCACCAGCACTGCCAGCGCGAGCGCGTGGTTGCGCATGCCGGCGCGACCTGCCCGGTAAGCCAGCCACAATGCGTACACGAACACCACCAGCGCACCGAGGCGATGCACCATCTGGATTGCCGCGCGCGCCGTGGCGTCGAGGATGCCGCCCTGGAAATCCACCCCGATCCCGCGCCACAGGATAAAGCCCTCGTGGAAATCCATTGCCGGCCACCACTGCCCCAGGCAGGTCGGGAACGCCGATCCGCCGATCCCGCAAGCCAGCGCCGCGTAGTTGGACGAGGTCCAGCCGCCCAGGAAAATCTGGCACGACAACAGGACCAAACCGAGGATCACGAAGCCGCGCAAGCGAAGAACGGGGCCATCAAGAACGGGGTCAGGTTCACTTTTCATGACCGACTGGGGGTCGCGACGTCTCGCCGAGAAGTGAACCTGACCCCGTTCTTGGGGAAGGCGCAAGGCAATCCAGGCGAGCAGGGCGAAAGTTGCCATGCCGCCGAGCAGGTGCGCGGATACCACGATCGGTTTCAGCAACCATGTGACCGTCCACATCCCCAGCAACGCCTGGAAACACACCACGGCCAGCGCCAGCACCGCAATCCGGCGCCAACCGCCGCCGCGCCAGAAGATCGCGACGCCCAGCAGCAGCGCCTCCCCGATCGCCGCCACCACGCTCGAGGCCACGTAATCCTTCGCCATGTACAGCGGAATGCCGACGCCGACCAGCACCACCGCCGCGATCACCAGTCCGAATCGACGCTTGCGGGCAAACGTCGCGACCAGCGCCTCGGCCAGGACCAGGATCCCCAGCGTTCCGGCCAGATAGCGATGACTCTGCTCGCGCCATGCCTTGTGGACTTCGACCGGTCGGTGCGGGAACGCCTGGTCGGCCCTGGCCACGGCCGCCGGCTTGACCGGCCACGTGATGCGTCCGTAACAGGTCGGCCAGTCCGGACACGACAGCCCGGCGTTCGACAGCCGCACGAACGAACCGAACACGATGACGCAAAATGCCAGCGCGCACGCGATCCACGCCAGGGTGCGCAGCGGCCGGCCCACCCAATCCATCAGTGCACCACCTTCTTGAGGTCCTGGCGCAAGCCTTCCGGATCGAAGTTGGCGGCGTAGCGCGTCAGCGCCTTGCCATCGGGCGTCACGAGCACCGCGGCGACCGAATCGCGCGCCGTGGCGCGCAGGTCATCGAGCACGTCCGAAGTCGTGGTCGCAAGCATCCAGATATCACCGAAGCCCTGCGCCACCGCGCCAGCCGGCGGCGTCCCGAGGTACAGCAAGCGCAGCTTGCCGGCATGCTGGCCCAAGGTGATCTTCGCACGGTGCACCAGGTCGAGCTGGCGCAGGCAGTGTTCGGCGCAATCGGGACCCGGCAGCGCGACCAGCGTCCAGACCGCGTCCGGGTTGCTCCACGAGAAAGCATCGCCGTTTGCAAGCTGCACGGGCACGGATGCAAGATTGCGCTCGGGCTCGACCGGCTGGCCGTAACTGCGGGCGTGCGGAATCCAGCCGCCCGTCGTCAGCACCAGCGCCACGATCACGGGCACCACGAAAACCGCTGCAATCAGTCCGGCCTGCAGGCGTCGTCGGTTGCGCACATCCATCGGTCTCTATTCCTTCTCGTCGGTAGCGGCATTGTCGGGCGTGACGCGATGCAACACGAAAAACATCACGATCGCCGCGATCGCGAAACTGAACCATTGCAACGCGTATGCGCGATGCCGCGCGGGCAGCATCACGTTGGCGGTCCAGTGGCGCAGATAGGCGCTGTGCGGATCGGGATCCAGCAGCAACACGTGCGGGTAGACCTTGCGCTGCAGGTCGGCGGCGATCTCCTGCGGATCGATCCAGGTCACCAGCTTGGGCCAGGTCTTCTGGCGGGGCAGCGGGTTGCCGCCCAGTTTCAGGCCCGGCAATGGCGGCGGCGCGTAGATGCCGGTCAGGGTGACATCGTGCTCCGGGATCGGGGGCAGGTCCGGCAGGGTCGTCGAGTCGGCTCCCATCTTCTGCAGGAATCCGAGGTTCACCAGCAGTGTGCTTGTCGAGTCGTGCGGGATGAAAGGCACGAACACCATCACGCCGAGCCGTCCCGCGCGCATCTGGTCGTCCAGGAAGTACACCCGATTGCCCTCCAGCCGCCCGCCAACCTTCACGTGCGGATAGTCGTTCGGCCGCGGGTCGGAAGCGGCCTGCGTCAACGACTCGAACGGCGCGATCGCGGCATGATGGAACCGGGCCAGCACGCTCTCCTTGTACGTCGCCCGATCCAGTTGCCAGACGCCGAGTACGCAGAACACCGCGATCCCCGCCAGCGTCAGCAATACCGCGAAGATGCCGGGGCGACGCATACGGATCATGCGCGGCCCCGTGCCGTCGCGGGACGCCGCGACGTTATACTCGCGCTTTCCGGCCGCGCTTCGCCCATGTCATTCGCCACCGTATACAAGATCGTCCTGGTCATCGTGTTTCTGGTGGTGATCTTCGAGCTGGGGCAGGCGCTGTACTTCATGATGACCGATCGCACCGGCAGCAGCCGCACGGTATGGGCGCTGACGCGACGCGTTGCGTTCTCGATCCTGCTGATCGTCCTGATCGTGATCGGAATCTACACCGGCGTCCTGCATCCGCACGGGATTTACGTGCGTTAGAAGCGCGGGACCGGGGACCCGTTGGCATTCATGCAACGGGTTCCGCTTGGCCAACCATGCTGTATGTCGTGATTGAACCCGAGCCCAGGAACTTATTGCGGTCCGTTGCGACTGCAACAGGCTCACATTATTCCGGGACCGGGTCCCGGGTCCCCGGTCCCGGGTCCCGCTTTACAAGATGTAGACGAACAGGAACAGGCACAGCCAGATCACGTCCACGAAGTGCCAGTACCACGACACCGCCTCGAACGCGAAATGGTTGTCGGGCGTGAAGTGGCCGCGCACGCAACGCGCCCACATCACGCACAACATGATGGTTCCGAGGGTGACGTGCAGGCCGTGGAATCCGGTGAGGATGTAGAACGTGGCGCCGTAGATGCCGCTGTGCAGCGTCATGTTGAAGTGGACGTAGGATTCCCAGTATTCGTGGGCCTGCAACCCGAGGAACGTGATGCCCAGCAGGATCGTGAGCCCGAGGAAGCCGATCAGGCGCTTGCGGTTGCCGGCGCGCAACGCATGGTGCGCGATTGTCACGGTGACGCTCGAGGACAGCAGCAACAGGGTGTTGATCAGCGGGATGCCCCAGGGCCCGGTGGCGACGAAATCGCCACCCAGCGCTTCCGGCCCGTTGGTCGGCCACGCCGCCGAGAAACCTTGCCAGATGAAGGTATTGGTCAGCACGCCCTTGGTGCCGGCGCCGCCCAGCCACGGCACCACGAACGTGCGGATGTAGAACAGGCCGCCGAAGAATGCGGCGAAGAAGAACACCTCGGAGAAGATGAACCAGGTCATCCCCATCCGGAACGAGGTGTCCACCTGCGCGTTGAAGGTGCCCTTCAGCGATTCGCGGATGACGTTGCCGAACCAGCCGAACATCATGCCGATGATGGTCAGCGCACCGATCGTCAGGACGATCTTGCCGGGAGTGTCGTAGCCGTTGAGCCAGACCGCCGCACCGACCATGAACAGGAACATGCCGAGTGTCGCGACGATCGGCCAGCGGCTGCTGTGCGGGACGTAATAGACGTTGGCATCGGGTTGGTTCATTGGAATGTTCCGGTCGGTGACTGGCGTGATGGTGGTCGTATTCCGCTACGGGCATCCTGCCCGCAGTCTGGTGTGGTGGCGCCCCGAGGCGCGCCGCGGTGCATCGATCTTCCTGCGGTACGTCAGCGTGGGATATGCACGAGGTGCCCCTGCACCAGGCTTGCAATGAAAAACGCGACCGCGATCACGCCGATGATCCACGCGGTGCGTCGCGCCCCGGTCTTGCGGCGCGCGAGCGCCTCCGCCGCGGCATCGTTCTCCCCTGCCCGCGTTTCCTCATCAATTTGTTCGCTGGGTCGAAGCATGCTGTTGTCGAAAGTCAGGCCATGGATGGCCGTTCTGATCTGTCAAATTCCCAAGTACTGCACCTTGCACGATCGGTGAACGAAGCCGCGTTCATGGATGAACGCACACCTCAATGATTAACGTCCCCGTGTGCAAGCTGGGTGTCGTCGACCACCGGCGGCACCGTGAAGCTGTGGTGCGGCGCCGGCGACGGCAGCGTCCATTCGAGCCCGTAGGCGTGTTCCCACACCCGCGAGGTCGCCTTGTCCTTGGAGAAGAACACGGTGTGGATCACCAGGCCGACGAGGATCAACTGGGTCGCGCCGAACCAGAAGCCGCCAATCGAGGACACCATGTTCCAGTCGGTGAAGGCGACGTTGTAGTCGGGGATGCGGCGCGGCATGCCGGCGAGGCCGAGGAAGTGCTGCGGGAAGAACAGCAGGTTGATCCCGATCACGCTCGACCAGAAGTGCACCTTCGACCAGAAACCGCTGTACATGTGACCCGACCATTTTGGCAACCAGTAGTAGACCGCGCCGATGATCGCGAACAGCGCGCCGGCGGCCAGCACGTAATGGAAGTGCGCGACGATGAAGTAGGTCTGGTTGTACTGGAAGTCGGCCGGCACCAGCGCCATCATCACGCCCGAGAAGCCGCCGATCGAAAACTGCACGATGAACGCGATCGCCCACAGCATCGGGATCTCGAAGGTCATCGAACCCTTCCACATCGTGGTGACCCAGTTGAAGATCTTCACGCCGGTCGGCACCGCGATCAGCATGGTCGAATACATGAAGAACACTTCGGCGCCAAGCGGCATGCCGACAGTGAACATGTGGTGCGCCCACACGATGAACGACAGGAACGCGATGCAGGCGATCGCGTACACCATCGCCTTGTAGCCGAACAGCGGCTTGCGCGAGAACGTCGGCACGATTTCCGAGATGATCCCGAACGCCGGCAGGATCATGATGTAGACCTCGGGGTGGCCGAAGAACCAGAACACGTGCTGGTACATCACCGGGTCGCCGCCGGCCGCGGCGTTGAAGAAGTTGGTGCCGAAGAAGCGGTCGAACAGCATCATCGTCACGGCGCCCGCGAGCACCGGCATCACGGCGATCACCAGGAACGAGGTGATCAGCCACGACCAGCAGAACATCGGCATCTTCAACAGGTCCACCCCCGGCGCGCGCAGGTTGAGGATCGTCGCGATGATGTTGATCGAGCCCAGGATCGAGGAAATGCCCATCAGGTGGATCGCGAAGATCATGAACGCGATCGACTCGCCGCCCTGCAGCACCAGCGGCGGATACATCGTCCAGCCGGCCGCCGGCGCGCCGCCCGGCATGAAGAACGTCGAGAGCAGCAGGATGAAGGCGAACGGCAGGATCCAGAACGACAGGTTGTTCAAACGCGGCAGCGCCATGTCGGGCGCGCCGATCTGCATCGGGATCATCCAGTTCGCAAGGCCGACGAACGAGGGCATGATCACGCCGAAGATCATCACCAGCCCGTGCATCGAGGTCAGTTCGTTGAAGAAATATGGCTGCATCAACTGCAGTCCGGGCTCGAACAGCTCGGCGCGGATCAGCATCGCGAAACCGCCACCCACGAACAGCATCAGGAACGAAAACGACAGGTACAGGGTCCCGATGTCCTTGTGGTTGGTGGACATGACCCAGCGCTCGAAGAAGCCCTGGTGGTGTTCGTCGTAATGGACGGCTTGCGCGGTGGTGGACATGGTGCGGATCCTCTGGAATGCCTTGTGCTACACGAACGTCGGGTGCGGGATCAACCCTTGGGCGGAGCCGGTCTCGGCGGCGCCGCCTGGGCGGTTCGCGCGGCCTTGTCGAGGGTCGCGGCATCTTCCTGCGCGGCCAGCCAGGCGTTGAACTGGTCCCTCGGCAACACCTTGACGACCACCGGCATCGCGCTGTGGTCCTGCCCGCACAGCACGTAGCACTGGCCGCGGTAAACGCCGGGCTTGTCGACCTTGGCCCACGTGTCGTTCATGATGCCGGGGATCGCGTCGCGCTTGGCCGCGAAGTCGGGCACCCACCAGCCGTGGATCACGTCCGCGCCGGTGATCAGGAAGCGCACCTTGACGCCGGCGGGGATCACCAGCGGGTGGGTGACGTTGAGCAGGTAGTCGTGGAACCCGTCCTTCGCCACGAGGCTGTTCGGGTCGATGTCCGAGCCGAGCTGGCGCGCGGCATTGCTGTCCCAGGCGAGCCGCGACCAGATCGTCGGCACCTTGGTGATGGGCTTGCCGTCGTAGCTGATGTAATCGTAGCGCCACAGCCACTGGTAGCCCGTGACCTTGACGGTCATCTGCGCATCGGTGGCGTTGTACATGTTGCGGGTGATGATCGTGGCGGGTGCGGCCAGGCCGATCAGGATCAGCACCGGTATCACCGTCCACGCAAATTCCACCTTGCTGTTGTGGGTCCACGTCTCGGGAACCGCGCCCCTGGATTTCCGGAAACGGAACATCGCAACGAACATCACGCCGAACACGATGATCCCAAGCGCCACGCAGACCCACAACGCGGCCATGTGCAGATCCCAGATCTGGTGCGAGACCGGCGTGACACCCTTGGGCATGTTCAGCTGCCAACGTTGCGGATCGGCGGCGGCGGCCATCGAGACCAGCAGGCCGCCGAGGACGGCGCCCGCCCCCATGACCCGCCGCTTGCAGTTATTGGAACTCATTGTCATCGCACCCCGTGCGTCTCTAGTTTTCACGCCAGCCGCTGCGGCCGGACAGCAAGGTTCTCAACCACCGCGACAATTGCATCCGTTCGTCGTCGCCGAGGCAACGTCCCACTTCCTGCGCGCGACCGTGTGCCGTCAACACCACATGCTGGTGCCCGTCGCTGCGCTCCAACACGCTCACCCTGACCCACGCCGCCGGAAACGTGCTTGCTGCACGCCCCCTGGGCGGAAGCTGCTCGATCCGGATCTGATCCGTATCGAGCGTGATACGTTCTCCCCGATCCCCGCTACGCCACACCAGCCAGAACGCGATCGCCACCACCGGGATTTCGATCAACGTGAACAACGGCGCGAATACGTCCCCGCCCCACGCCGCCAGTCCCGCCACCAGCAATGCCGCAATGCACACCTCCCACACCAGCCGGCGCACCTGATCGCGGCTGAGCGCCCGGTTCGGCGCCAGCAGCAACGTCACCTGCCCGGTTTCGGCCACTACCGGAAGACGTGTGATCATGGCATTCACGGTACCGCAATCCGGGAATCATAAGGTCGCCAAGCCATCACGGCAAGATTACCGTGTCGGGATGCGCCACGGCTGCCGCACGTCATTGGCGTCGCCGCGCGCAAGCCGTACAATGGGCGGTCGCGTCGCAACTTATCCCGATGGCAGAAATTCTTACCCCCGAACTGCCCGCGCCGGCGAGCCCGGCACGTGCGCGCATCACGGCCGCGTGGCTGCGTGACGAAACCGACGCCGTCCACGAATTGCTGGCCCGCGCGGAACTGTTGCCCGCGGAACGCGAGCAGATCGAAGCGCACGCCGCCGAACTGGTACGGCGCGTGCGCGCCAAGCAGGACCAGCGCAGCGCCATCGCCGCCTTCATGCAGCAATACGACCTGTCCAGCACCGAGGGCATGTTGTTGATGTGCATTGCCGAAGCATTGTTGCGCATCCCCGACAGCGACACCGCCGACAAGTTGATCCGCGACAAGCTGAGCGAAGCCGACTGGAAAAAACACATCGGCACCAGCAAGTCGGTGCTGGTCAACGCCTCGACCTGGGGGCTGCTGCTGACCGGGCACCTGGTCACGCTGCCCGAAGCCACGCGGCGCGACTACCAGGCCGCCTTGCGCAGGCTGGTCAACCGCGCCGGCGAACCCGTGATCCGGATGGCCGTGCGCCAGGCCATGCGCATCATGGGCCAGCAATTCATCATGGGCCGCAGCATCGGAGCCGCGCTGCAGCGCGCCACGCGCGGAGACAACGCGGCCTACCGGTATTCGTTCGACATGCTGGGGGAGGCCGCGCTGACGGCGCCGGACGCCGAACGCTACATGCAGGCCTATCGCGACGCCATCGAGGCGTTGGGCAAACATCCTAAGGCCGGCGACGTCCTGGAAGCGCCGTCGATATCGGTCAAGCTGTCGGCGCTGCACCCGCGTTACGAAGTCGCCGAGCGCGCCCGGATCCTTGCGGAGCTGACCCCGCGCGTCCTCGAGCTCTCCCAACAGGCGATGGCCCGCGGCATCGCCGTGACCATCGACGCCGAGGAAGCCGCGCGACTGGAACTGTCGCTGGACGTGATGCACGCGGTGTTCACCGACCCCTCGCTCGAGGGCTGGAACGGCTTCGGCCTGGCCGTGCAGGCCTACCAGAAGCGCGCGCCGTTCGTGATCGACTGGCTGGCCGAGACCGCGCACGCCGCCGGCCGCCGCTGGTGCGTGCGCCTGGTCAAGGGCGCCTACTGGGATGCCGAAATCAAGCTGGCGCAGGAACAGGGGCTTTCCGGCTACCCGGTGTACACGCGCAAGCCCAACACCGACGTGTCCTATCTCGCGTGCGCGGAACGCATGCTCGATGCCGGCGCCGACGTGATCTACCCGCAATTCGCCACCCACAACGCGCACACCATCGCCGCCCTCCACCACATCGCGCGCGGCCGTCCGTTCGAATACCAGCGCCTGCACGGCATGGGCGCCGAGTTGTACGCCGAGGTGATCGGCAAGGACAACCTGGATGTTCCCTGCCGCGTGTACGCCCCGGTGGGCAGCCACAAGGACCTGCTTCCCTATCTGGTTCGCCGGCTGCTCGAAAACGGCGCCAACACCAGTTTCATCAACCACGTGGTGGACGAGTTCCTGCCCATGGAGCAGTTGGTGGGCGATCCCAGCGAAGTGGTGCGCGGCTTCGCGTCCATTCCGCATCCACGCATTCCCCTGCCGGTCGATCTGTACGGCGACCTCCGGAAAAATTCCATGGGCGTCAACCTTGCCAGCGACGACGAATTGCGGGCCCTCGCCGAGGCGGTCAACCGGACAGCCGGCCCGTGGAGCGCGGCGCCGCTGGTGCCCGGCGCGCAATCCGGCGAAGCGCCACGCGACGTCACCAATCCGGCCGACCGCCGCGTCGTGGTGGGCCGATCCCGCAACGCCGACGCGGCGACGATCGCGCATGCACTCGACAACGCGGTCGCGGCGCAGCCGGCGTGGGACGAAACCCCCGCAGAGCAGCGCGCCACGATCCTCGAGCGCGCCGCCGACCTGCTGGAAGAACATCGCGGCGAGCTGATCGCACTGTGCGTGCGCGAAGCCGGCAAAACCATCCCGGCCGCGATTTCGGAAGTACGCGAGGCCGCCGACATGTGCCGCTACTACGCGGCCATGGCGCGCAAGCTGTTCGGCCATCCCCAGGACCTGCCCGGCCCGACCGGAGAAACCAATCAACTGTACCTGCACGGCCGCGGGGTGTTCGTGTGCATCAGCCCGTGGAACTTCCCGCTGGCGATCTTCACCGGCCAGGTGGCGGCCGGCCTGGCCGCAGGCAACAGCGTGATCTCCAAGCCCGCCGACCAGACCACGCTCATCGGCCACGCCGCGGTGAAACTGTTGCACCAGGCCGGGATACCCGAAAAGGTGCTGCAGTTCCTGCCGTGCAAGGGCTCGATGCTCGGCAAGACCCTGCTGACGCGGCCCGGGATCGCCGGCGTGTGTTTCACCGGTTCCACCGAAACCGCCTGGACGATCAACCGTACGCTGGCCGCGCGCGACGCACCGATCGCCGCGCTAATCGCCGAGACCGGCGGCCAGAATGCACTGATCGCCGATTCCTCGGCATTGCCGGAACAACTGGTCAAGGACGTGATGGCCTCGGCGTTCGATTCCGCGGGCCAGCGCTGCTCGGCCGCGCGCGTGCTGTTCGTGCAGGAAGACATCGCCGACCGGGTGATCACGATGCTGAAGGGCGCGATGGACGAATTGAGCGTCGGCGACCCGGCGCTGCTGTCCACCGACGTCGGCCCCGTGATCGACGTGCCCTCGTGTGCGATCCTGGAGGAACACGCCGAGCGGATGCGCGGCGAAGCGAAGCTGATCAACATGGCCAGGCTGCCGGAGGGCGCCGAACACGGCACCTTCTTCGCGCCCCGCGCTTACGAGATTCCGTCGATCAAGCTGCTGACCCGCGAAGTCTTCGGTCCCGCGTTGCACGTGGTCCGCTGGAAGGGCAGCGAACTCGACCAGGTGATCGAGCAGATCAATTCCACCGGTTATGGCCTGACCCTCGGCATCCACAGCCGCATCGACGACACCGTCGAGTACATTCGCCAACGCGCGCGGGTCGGCAATACCTACGTCAACCGCAACCAGATCGGCGCCGTGGTCGGCGTGCAGCCGTTCGGCGGGGAAAACCTGTCGGGCACCGGCCCCAAGGCCGGCGGTCCGCATTACCTGTTGCGCTTCGCGGTCGAGCGCACCATGACGATCAACACCACCGCGGCCGGCGGCAATGCCAGCCTGCTGACCTTGCAGGACCACTGACCGCGCGGCGAGCGACGCGAATCGCCTGGACGCAGGCTCCTGCAACGCGGCTTCTGCAGGAGCCTGCCCGCAGGCGACCTTCATGAACGGTTCCCGAAGCAAAACCGACCCTCGCATGAATCGGGTCGCGGCACCCGGTTGCGCGTGCGTCGCGTGCGTCGCTACGGTGAAATCGCGGCGCCGGTCAACGCCGTGAATCTTTCCCGATGAGGACAAAGCAATGACTGGACGACTCAAACGTTCGGGCGCCGCCGCAGCGGTGACACTGGGGATCGCCATGCTGGCCCCCGCGGCACTCGCGCAAACCCAACCCGCCACCCCGCAGCAGGCCCCGGCGCAGGACAGCGCTGCAACCCCGCAGACCGGGCCCGCCCCGAGCGATGCGGAATTGAAGCAGTTCGCGGGCGCCGCCGTGGACGTGCAGGGCATCCGGCAATCGCTGCAACCGCAGCTTGAGTCCGCGCAGACCGCGGACGCCCGCACCAAACTGAAAGCGAGCGCCGAAAAGAAAATGGAAGCTGCCGTCCGCAGCCACCAGTTGTCGCTGCAGCGCTATGTGCAGATCGCCAACCTGGTGCAAACCGACAGCACGATCCGGGCCAAGGTCCAGAAGCTGATGCCTCCGCAGCAACCGTCGCAGTCGTAAGCAGCGGGCGCCAGGGGCGCCGGTCCCCGTGGACATGCTTCCGAGCGCCGGTGGCGGTGGACGATTCTTGACGCGCGCGACGCCTGCCAACGGCTCGATTGCAAAGGCCCGGGGCAAAAAGAATCCGGCTTTCATCAAGTGAAAGCCGGATCCGGGTTCAGGCCTTCGTGCCGCATGCTGCGCTCAGGTCATTTCGATCCATGAGTGCATTGCATCAGGCCCTTTGAATCAGGCCGTCAGGCCTTCTTGGCAGCCCGCTTCCTGCGCAGCTGCACCGTGCCGCCGAGGGCCAGCAGGCCAAGCGCCATCAACAACAGCCCGTTGGGTTCGGGAACACCGATCCGCTGGGTGGTGATGACCGCCCACAGATCCGTCGTGTTGGCCTGATCTTCCTGGGTGATGAAGCCATTCTGGATGTGATCTGCGTCGGGTCCGAAACCCAGGAGCTTGAGCGTATAGATCAACCCGTCGTGCTCGAATGACGTCGTCGAGAATGCATTCGGAAACGTGATCTGGTCTGGGCACGACCGTGTCAGGACCGGTTGAAATGCGCAATTCGCGGCATTTCCTCCGTTTGGCGTCTCGTCAATGCCCAGCGAGAAACCAAAGTTCAAGGTTTGCCCGAAGATGTCGAAGCCGAAAGCCAGATCAGTCGTGCTGGTCGTGGGGATGGTGACCTCGAAGTTGAAATGGGTCAGCGTGCCAAGATCGAATGGAACTTCCGTATCGCCATTGATCGGCGGTGGCGTGACATCGAATTTCAAGCCGCTTTGCTCCCCGCCCGTGTTGGCGTTGTTGTAGGGGGTCGGGACTCCCCAGCGGACCTGATTGTTGGTGGTCGAGCCGTCTACGGCCGAGTAGTTGGTGTGATCCGCCGGCGACGCGTTTGAAAACGTCGCGGTGGGATTGGTGATCGAGATCGGGATGGCAAACGCCAACGCCGGAAGCGTGACGAGTGCAGCGCCGATCAACAAGCGATTCGTGAATTTCATGACGGGTCTCCCATGCGTCGCGTCGGTTTATGTGGCTGAACCAATGACACCCTGTACAAAGCAGAAAACGTGCCATTACGCAAGTTGTTGATTCAGCACATGAAAATGCTTGAAAAACGCTGAAACAGTAAAGATATCCGACAGTCCGGTCGGGGCCATCGCCACCCATCCCGCCGCCGCTGCCACGCAAGCCAATGTTTTAATTACAATTCCCTGGAAACCGCCTTTTTGTAAACAATATCGACATGCGGCGATCAAGCGCTGATTGCCATGCCCGGCGCGCGCCGGTGCACCAACAAAAAAACCCCGCCGGGTGGCGGGGTTTGGGTTCCGGGATTGTCGACAAACCGTTCAGAACTTGTACTGCATGGAAATCCCGAACAGGTCGGCGGAATTGTCGAAGCTGCCGACCAGGTGGTCGCCGGTGGCCGACACGTTGTTGATGTCGCCGTCGCCGACGAACAGATGGACGTAGCCGAAATTGAGCTCGGTGGTCGAATTCGGCGACCAGGTGGCGCCCAATGCGATCCAGCGGCGCGAGCCGTCGGGGAGGCGGGGCGAACGGGTGGAATCGCGGGTCGGGTTCTGGTCGTACGCGACGCCCGCGCGCCAGGTCCACTGGTCGCTGACCTTGTAATCCATGCCGAGCGAGGCGAACCACGTGTCGCGCCAGTCCTCGGGCTCGATCGTCGGGGGCTGCGCCGGATTGTCGTAATCCACGCGCAGTTGGTCGAACGAACTCCAGCCGGTGCGGCTCACTTCGACCCCCCACCCGACCGGGCCCTGGGTCTGGTGCCAGTAGCTGGCCGAAATCGTCGCCGGCGTATCCAGGTCCGCGCGCGCGCCGGTGTTCTGGAACAGCGGCGGGACGCCGGGTTGCGAGAGCACGAATTGCACGCTTTGCGGCATCGAGAAGTATGCGTTGCCGGAGAGGGTGTGGTTGATCTCGGCGCGATAATCGATCGCGATGCGATCCTGCGCGGTCGGCTTGAATTCCGCGCCGAGCTGCCAGCCCCACGCCCAGTCGTCACCGCGCACGCGCGCGAGACCGTCGGCCGACTGCGGCAGGAAGGTCGGCGCAAGATTGAAGGGCGGCCCGGCGAAGATCGCACCGTAATTGACCGCGTTGCTGAGGTCGGCGGTGGCCTTCTGCGCGATCACCGACAAGCCCAGCGAAAAACCGGGGTTGACCGCCCACGACAGCGAACCGGTGTAGTCGATGACCTTCAGCGACGACTTGATCGCGTTGTAACGCCCCATCCAGTTGCCGTCGTACTCGGTCTTGAGGCCGAACGGCGCGGTCACGCCGAACCCGACCCGCCACGCATCGCCCATCGGCGCGACGAAGAAGATCGCCGGCACGGCGGCTACGCCGCCACCGTTGCCGCCGTTGCCGCCGGACAGCGGCTGGCCGATCGCGTCGGTGCCGGTGCCCGAGTATTTGAAGTGGGTGCTGATGGCGGTGGCGTCGACCTGCAGCATGTAGCCGTCGAGATCCGCCATCGCCGCCGGGTTGTTGAAGACCACCGAGGCATCGCCGCCGGCGGTCGCGCGCCCGGCGTAGGCGCGGCCCATCGCCTTGACCGAGTTCTCGTTGAGTTGGAAACCGGACGCGGACGCAGGCGGAGCCACGAGTACGCCGCTCACCGCGACAGTCAGCGCGGCGAACGCCAGGCCCGCCAGCCCCGACACGGTTACAGGATGCTTGTTCATCGGTGGATCTCCAGTTGTCTGTGTCTGTTCGTCGACAGAGATGGGCGGCCGGATGGCCTGCCGGGTGATTTCGTATCTTTCATACGTTTGTATGAATTTTGTTATGGCGACTATCGCACCCCGGCGCGGTCCGCGCAAGTGGCCGCCGGAGGGTGGAATGAACGAATATCAGGCACGAACATGCGTGGCAGCTGCCGTGGAAAGTCGGGCTAGGGACCTCTTGGCCATGGATGGCGTCTCTGATGGCCCTTCCGATGTTGACGGCGCGCACAGTCCACGCCCTGCCAGGCAGCAGGCGACGCTGCGATCAGGGACGATCGCACGAATAAGTCCTCGTACATTCACCTTCCCTATACTGGGCCGTCCGCCGCACGAGCCCGTCCATGCCAACCGCCAAACATCGCCGCCGGCCGCCGCTTTCGCGCTCGCTGCCCTGCTTCCTGCCCTCGCTGATCGTGATGCTGCTCGCGATCTGGATTCCGCCCGCGTGGGAGCGCTATTCGCTGTTGTTGCTGCTGGTCGGCGCGTCGCTGTCGATGGCGGCGGTCTGCCACGCGATCGGCTTCGGTTGCGAGCCGACCTTCACGCGCACCGCACTGCGACGCGGCCCGGCACACCTGATCGCACTCGCGATCCATACCGCGATCGTGTTCGTGCTGGTCGCCTGGCCGCTGCTGGTCCTGTCGCAGGCGCCTTCGCTCGCGGCGACGCTGGGTTTGTGCGTGGCGTTGGTGATCGCGCTGATCGTGTTGTGGAGGCTGTGGCCCGTGTTCGGCCTGGTGTTCGAATGGGACGACGCCTTCCCGGCCGGCAGCGAGTACTCGTGGATCACCGCCGCGTTGGCGCGCAGCATCAGTTTCGCGCAACACCTGACGCGCGGACGCGACCTGTTCCTGACGCACTTCCTGCCGGCTTCACTGGCGCAACTCGCGATCGCATTCGGCGCCCTCACCCTGGCCGGTCTGGGTGCGAACCTGCCGGATGAAATCCGGACCGCCGCGCTGTTCCTGTTCGCCGTGGTGGTCGTGCCGGGGTGCTCGCTGATCGTCGCCAATCGCACCCTGCGCCTCCTGTTCGACAATCGCGGCAGTCGCATCGGCCCCCCGCCCGACGTACCTCCGCCCTCGCGCAGGACGGCCGAACCCGGTTCCACCGCCGGCGACGATACCGGCAGCGACGTTCCCGACGACCTGGTTGCGCCCAGCGTCGAGGCGGCGACGCCGGCCACGCCCACGCTGCCGCAATCGGCGCTCGACGAAGGCCTGCTCGCGGCGATCCGCACGGGCGATCCCGACGCCGCGGAGACGTGGCTGGCACGCGGCGCGGACCCGAACGCGATCCCGCCCGCCGGCGCACGCGACCAGCGCCCCGCACTGGTGCTGGCGGCCGAGTTGCCGGATACGCGCCTGCTGCGCGCGCTGATCGGCCACGGCGCGCAGGTCAACCGACACCACGCGGGCCTCACGCCCCTGCTGGCCGCGACCCGCTCGTGCAGCCACGGGCGGCCGGCAACGGTCACCAGCCTGATTGCCAACGGCGCGGATCCCGCGATCGCCGACGTCGATGGCAACACGCCCTTGCACCACGCCGCGCTGTGCGCGGAGCCCGCGATCGCGGCGATCCTGATCGACGCGCAGGCGCCGCTGGAAGCGCACAACCGCAACCAGGCCACGCCGCTGGCCGTCGCGGCCGGGGCCGCGAACTGGCCGATGCTCGGTTTCCTGGTCGAACACGGCGCGCGGACCGACCCGGCGCTGCCCATCGCCGCCGGCATCACCGACGACGATCCCGAAGGCGTCAGGATCCTGCTCCGGAACAAGGCGCAGGTGAACGCGGTCGATGCGCTCGGCCGCAGCGCACTGATGCACGCGGCACGCGAAAACCACGTGGAGATCGCACGCGTGCTGCTGGACGCCGACGCCGATGTCGCCATCGCCGATCGTTACGGCACCACCCCGCTGATGGAAGCCGCGCGCGCCGGCGCCACCGCGATCGTCACGCTGCTGGCGGAACACCATCCCGACGTGCACGCGAGCGACCAGCACGGCCGCAGCGCACTGATCCTGGCCTGTCAGTCGCCACGCGCCAACGCCGACTGCATCCGCGCGCTGCTGGCAATGCAGGCCGACCCGCAGCGCAAGGGGGGCGACGGACGCAGCGCCATCGACCAGGCCTGCGCGGCGGGACGTTGGGACCTCGTCGCGCTGCTGGATCCACAGGCGCCGCTGCCGGCGAGCCACAGTCACGACAGCCAGCCGGAAGCGGGCGCGGACACGCCGTCGCATCTGCTCGACGCGCTGCGCTTCGCGCACTGGACCGTGGTCGCGCGGTTTGCCGAACGCGTGCGCAATTGGCCGGCGAGCGAACTGGCGGCGTTGTACCTCGACCTCGCCGGGCACGCCGACGACAGTCCGCGCGCATGGTTGCTCGAACACGGGCTGGACGCCGAGGCGGTTCTCGACGATGGCAGTCGGCTGTTCGACGCACTGCTCGAACGCCTGCCCGGCGCCGGTCGTGCGACGTGGCAACTGTTGGACGCGGGCGCCACGCCCGCCGGCGCCGGACGCTTTGCGCGCGCGTTGGCGCGGCTCGGCGAGAGCCCGGACGCCGCACCCCTGGCATTGGCAATGCTGGAACGCGGGGCCGATGCGTTCGGCGCGGACCCCGACGGCCGCGCGCCCTTGCACCACGCCAGTCGCCCGACGTTGCTTCCCGCGCTGAACGCGTTGCTCGAGCGTGGCGCCGATCCCAACGTCCGCGACCGCGCCGGAGCCACGCCGCTGCACGCGGCGCTGGACATCGAGCCGGACGCGGCGTTGCCGCTGGTCAAGGCGCTCGTTGCGCACGGCGCGGATCCCGAAGCCGCCGCGGCCAGCGGCGAAACGCCGCTCGGACTGGCGTTGGCACGCGGTGCGGCGCAACTCGAATACTGGCTGCGCTGGAACGGCTGGAACCTGCCGAAACGCGCGTTGCGCGACAGCGACCTGCCTGCCGCGGCCGGTGATCCCGACGCGGTCGCGCGGTTGCTGGAACTCGGCCTGCCCGTGGACAGCCGCGACGCGCGCGGCGCCACCGCGCTGCTGCGCGCGTGTGGCGCGGGCGCACTGCAGAGCGTGCAACGCCTGCTGACCGCGCACGCCGATCCACGGATCACCGTGGAGACCGGCGCCTCGCCGCTGTCCGCCGCCGCCAGCGCGCGCCAATCCGACATCCTGCGCGAACTGGTCGCCAGCGGCGTCGCGGTCGACCACCGTCATGCCGACGGAGTGACCGCGCTGATGATCGCCGCGGCGCTCGGCTATCCGGACATCGCCGCGGTGCTGCGCGAGCTCGGCGCGCACGCGGAGCTTGCCGACGCCCAGGACCGCACGGCACTGCACGCCGCCGCACGTTTCTGTTTCGACAGTCGCGACAGCCTGCGCTGCCGCCGCCTGCTCGACGCCATGCTCACGGACAACACGACCGTGAACGCGGCCGACAAGGGCGGCGCCACGCCGTTGCTGATGTTGCTGGGCGTGCACGTGAAACCGGGCACCGATTGCGACGGCACCCACCTCGGTGCGCTGCTGCCGGTGCTGCTCGATGCCGGCGCGGACATCGGGCATGCCGACCAGCACGGCGTGACCGCGCTGCACGCCTGCGCGATGCACGCGCTGTTCGAGCCGGCGCGGGCGCTGCTGGCGCGCGGCGCCGACCGCGAGGCGCGTGATTGCGTGCAACGCACACCGGCCGAGGTCGCGCGTCTGCTGGGTTATGTCGATCTCGCGATGGAACTGTCGCCGCGCCGCAGCGCGTCGCTCAACGTGCAGACGGTGACTCCGCTGATGACGCATCCGGAGTAGGCGTTTTCGCCTGCGCCGCGCTGTCGGCTTCAAACAATCCCTGCAGTTCCAGGTACGCTTCACGCGTGGTCTGGCGCAACGCCACGTCGTCGTCGTAGACGAGGTGCTGGTCGCGCAGCAATTGCTCGTCGTGTTCGCGGAACAACTCCACGCTCGCCTGCGCCTGCGCCTCGTCGAGCCCCAGCGCCGACAATGTCAGGCGCGCCATCTTGAGGCTGGAATAGAACGTCTCGCGCACCACGTCGTCCGGATCGGCGGTGAGGTCCATGAGGCGGAACGCGTGCTGGCGGTTGCGCGCGCGCGCGATGATCTTCAGATGCGGAAACATCCGCCGCACCATCCGCGCGGTGCGGACGTTGGCGGCGGGATCGTCCGTGGCCAGCACGAACACCTCGGCCTTGCCGGCCTGTGCGGCGCGCAGGATCTCGGCGCGCGACGGATCGCCGAAATAGATCTCGGTGCCTGCGAACCGGCGCGACAGGTCCACCTGCTCGATCGAGTTCTCGAGCGCGACGAACGGGATGTTGCGCGCGCGCAACATGCGCCCCACGATCTGCCCGACCCGCCCGAATCCCGCGATGATCACGCGCGGCGTGCCGGCATCGATCGTGTCGTACTCGCGTTGCGGCTTGCGCGACTGGGGCAGGCGCGCCGCGGCCAGCACCAGCAGCGGCACCGCCGCCATCCCGAGGGTGACCACCAGTACCAGCAGTTCGTGTTGCGCGCGCGTCAGCAACCCGTCCTCGACCGCGAGCTTGAACACCACCAGCGCAAATTCACCGCCGCCCGCGAGCAGGGCGGCGAGCTTGATCGCGTCGCCGCCGCCCATGCGCGGATTCAGGCGTCCGATCGCAGCCAGTACGGGGGCCTTGCACGCCAGCAGCAACACCACCAGCCCGACCACGATCCACGGGTGGCGCACGAGCAGCTCCAGATTGACATTCATGCCGACGGCGATGAAGAACAACCCCAACAACAGGCCCTCGAACGGCGCGATGTTGGATTCGAGGTCGTGGCGGTATTCCGAATCGGCCAGCAGCACGCCCGCAAGGAACGTGCCCAGAGCCATCGTGATGCCGGCCAGTTGCATCAGCCACGCGGTCCCGATC
>DASUKQ010000095.1:0-2125 GCA_036278635.1 Rhodanobacteraceae bacterium | reverse complement strand
CTCGGAGTGGCCGAAGACACCGGCGCCTCGGAAACCATCGACTGGCAGATCTACGAGCAGGTCTGCCGCGACGTCAACTCGCTGGTCGGCGACGCCGGCACCTTCGTCAGCATCAACCTGTCGCCGCGACATTTCCGGAATCCCGAACTCGATCGCCGCCTGCTCAGGCTGCTCGCGGACCACGGCGTGGCGCCGCTCAGCATTCGGGTCGAAGTCACCGAGCGCGCCATGCTGGAGAATCCGCCCGAGGCCAAACGCATCCTGCAGACCTTGCGCGGCGCCGGCATCGGGGTCGCGCTGGACGATTTCGGTACCGGCTATTCGTCGCTTTCTTACCTGCACCAGTACCCGGGGCAGGCGCTCAAGATCGACCGCTCGGTCATCACCGGCCTCGATGCCGACAGTGAGGGCGGCGGCGGCGCGGTGATCCGCACCATCCTCGCGATGGCGAACCTGTTGTCGATGCAGGTGATCGCCGAAGGCGTGGACACGGCCGCCCCACGCGACCTGCTTCTCAAGATGGGTTGCCGGGTCGCGCAGGGCTTCCTGTACGCGTCGGCGCAACCGCTGGAGACCTGGGTCAGCGACACGGTGCCCGAAGCTCCGGCATGACCCGACCAGCCGGGACCCGCGCCGCCGGGCGGCGCTCGTTCGCGCGCCGCTGGCTGCGGAAATTGCTGTGGCTTCTCGTGGCGCTCGTCGCGATCACCTGGCTGGTGGTGCTGGTGCTGCGTTTCGTGCCGCCACCGACCAGCGCCTACATGCTCGAGCGCAAGGTGAGCGAAACGTGGCACGGCAACCACGACTTCAGGATCCGGTACCACTGGGTGCCGTTCGACCGCATCGCTCCGGTGGCGCCGCTGGCGATGGTCGCGGGCGAGGACCAGACATTTCCCTTCAACCACGGTTTCGACATCGCCTCGATCCGTTCCGCGATCGATGTCGCCGACGCCGGTGGTCGGCTGCGCGGCGCCAGCACGATCACCCAGCAGACCGCACGCAATCTGTTCCTGTGGAGCGGCGGCGGTTTTTTCCGCAAGGGCCTCGAAGCGTATTTCACGGTGTTGATCGACATCACCTGGCCCAAGCGCCGCGTGCTCGAGGTGTATGCGAACATCGCCGAGCTGGGCAACGGCATTTACGGCGTCGAGGCCGCGGCGCAAACGTATTTCCACGAGCCCGCATCGCGGCTGACGAAGCGTCAGGCCGCGCTGCTGGCGGCGGTCCTGCCGGATCCACGCGACTGGCACGCCGCACGTCCTTCGGCCTACGTGCAGCGGCGCGCGGCGTGGATCGAGCAGCAGATGCGGCAGTTGGGTGGCGTGTCCTACGTGCTCGACAAACACCCGCCAAGGCCCAGGGTCAAAGAGGCGAAGAACCGGTTCCGCAAGCGCTAGACTGGTTGCGGCACATCGCCCGCCACCCAAGGAGATTCCCATGCGACAGGTCAAACATCTGTTGGAAGGCAAGGGCAACGCGGTCTACACGATCACGCCGGAGGCGCCGGTGCTCGACGCCATCCGCCTGATGGCCGAGCGCAGTGTCGGTGCGTTGCCGGTGATGCGCGGCGAGGCGCTGGCTGGCATCGTCACCGAGCGCGATTACGCGCGCAAAGTGATCCTGAAGGGCCATTCATCGCGGGAAACGCCGGTCTCGGACATCATGACCCCGGCGCCGACCAGCGTGGCACCGGTGACCACCGTCGATGAATGCATGCGTCTGTGCACCGAACTGCGTGTCCGCCACCTGCCGGTCCTGGAGAACAACAAGCTGGTGGGAATCGTATCGATCGGCGACCTCGTCAAGGCGGTGATCGACGACCAGGCCGCCGAGATAGACCACTTGCAGCGCTACATCGCGGGGTGAGCCGGGGCTTTCGTGAGATGCCAGTGGCATCTCACGCCGGCGAACGCCCGCACAGGGAGGTGCGGGCCGGCTTCACGCACCATGGATGGCTGCTCGCCGAAAACCTGATCGCGCGACGTCCGACATCGCGAAGTCGCTTCACTGGACCTGCGACACCATCCACTTGACCGTGGCTTCGACCTGTTCGTCGGTGAGCGCCGGGTTGCCGCCCTTGGCGGGCATGTGGTTGCCGTCAGGCCCGGTGTAGCCGTCGATCGCG
>DASUKQ010000094.1:0-57048 GCA_036278635.1 Rhodanobacteraceae bacterium | reverse complement strand
CACGCGATCCTGCACCTTCTGTATTTCCGCTTCTACCACAAGCTGCTGCGCGACGCCGGGCTGGTGCACTCGGACGAACCCGCGACCAACCTGCTGTGCCAGGGCATGGTGGTGGCGGAAACGTTTTATCGGGACTCGGGATCCGGGACCGGGGACCAGCAGGAGCGGGAGTGGATCAATCCCGCCGACGTGGACGTCCAGCGTGACGAACATGGACGCGTCGTGGGGGCGACGTTGAAGGCCGACGGCGGGCCGGTATCGATCGGTGCCACCGAGAAGATGTCGAAATCCCGGAACAACGGCGTCGACCCGCAGGTGATGATCGACAAGTACGGCGCGGATACCGTGCGGCTGTTCTCGATGTTTGCCTCGCCGCCGGACCAGTCGTTGGAATGGAACGAGGCCGGCGTCGACGGCATGGCGCGTTTTCTCAGGCGCTTCTGGCGTGAAGTGGTGGCGCACGCGCAGGCAGCCGGGACCCGGGACCGTGGAGCGGCGGCGCCAGTCGAAACGTCTGCGCTCGATGCGGCGCAAAAAACGTTTCGCCGGCAAGTCCACGAAGCCATCACCAAGGTCGGCGACGACATCGGGCGCCGCCGCAATTTCAATACCGCGATCGCGGCGCTGATGGAATTGCTGAATGCGGTGTCGAAGTTCGACGACCGGAGCGATGCCGGACGCGCGTTGCGCCACGAGGCGCTGGAAGCCATGGTGTTGTTGCTGAACCCGTTCACCCCGCACACGAGCCACGCGTTGTGGCAGGTATTGGGCCACGAAGAGACCTTGATCGAGGACGTGCCGTGGCCCATGGCCGATCCATCCGCGCTCGCCCGTGACAGCGTGACCCTGGCGGTGCAGGTCAACGGCAAGCTGCGCGGCACGCTGGAGGCCGCGCCCGACGCGCCGCGCGCGGAACTCGAGGCCGCCGCGCGTGCGTTGCCGGGCGCCATCGCGGCGATCGGCGACAAGACCGTCCGCAAGGTGATCGTGGTGCCGGGAAAGATCGTGAACATCGTCGCGGGCTGAGCGCGTCCCGTGACGCGGGTTGGCGCTGCTATTCTCTTCGCGGACCCGGGATTCGGGACTCGGGACTCGCAGGAAGACACAACCCTGTAGTCGTCATTCCGGGGCGATCGCCGGCTTCATCGGCTGCCGAACCCGGAATCCAACTCTTCGCGCCCGGAAGCGTCTGGACAAGGATTGCGGGTCCGCATCCGGTGAACCCGGACGCGGCCCCGGAATCACGATTTGATGATGTCGTGCCCGTTCCGGAGCCTGAAATCCGGATCCATCGTGCAACCGGAGCTGATTCGATGGGTATCCAAAAGTGGCTGGTCATGCTGGCGTGCCTCGCCACCGTTGTCGCGCTCGCCGGCTGCGGCTTCCATCTGCGCCGCAGCGCGGCGGTGCCGGCACCGATGGCGCAACGCGTTTACCTGCATGTCGACGGCGGCGGGGAATTCCCGCGCTCGCTGGCGGCGGCACTGCGTTCCAGCAAGGTCGAGGTGCTGGATGAACCCACCGAGGGCGTGGCGACGCTGGCCGTGCCGGTTGCGTCGTTTTCCTCGCACCTGCTGACCAGCAGCGGTTTCCAGCGGGTGGGCGAATACACGGTGGGCTTCCGGGTCCAATTCAAGTTGACGGGTGGCGATGGCAACACCGTGGTGCCGATGCAGACCATCGAGCTGTCGCACGAGTTCGCGATCGACCAGACGCAGTTCTCGGCGATCTCCAGCGAGACCGAGGCGATCCAGCGCAGCCTCGTGCGTGAGATGACGGATGCCGTGATGCGTCGCCTCGAAGCGCGCGCCGAGGTTGGCGCGCCGGCTGCCCCCGCCGCCGGCGGCAGCGCGGGCTGAGTCGTGGCCGGCAACCTCGAGGGCTTCCTGCGTACTCTCACCAGGGGCGATCTCGCGCCGGTGTATTTGCTGGCCGGCGAAGAGCCGCTGCAACTTCAGGAAGCCGGCGACGCGCTGCGCGCCCGGGCGCGCGTGCTCGGATACACCGAACGCGAGGTGCTCGACGTCGAGCCCCACTTCGACTGGGACAGGCTGGCCCGCAGCGGCGCCAGCCTGTCGCTGTTCGCGTCGCGCCGGCTGATCGAAGTACGCCTGCCGACCGGCAGGGCCGACCGCGATGGCTCCGCCGCGATCGCCGGGTGGTGCGAGGCGCCTGCCCCCGACACCGTGTTGCTGGTCAGCGCGCAACAGTGGAGCAAAAAGCACGAGGGCGCCTGGGTCAGGGCGGTCGAACGTGTCGGCCAGTATGTCTGGTTGCGGCCACCGAAAATCGAGGCGTTGCCGGACTGGATCCGTACGCGCATGCGCACGCACGGCTTCGCGCCCTCGGAAGACGCGGTCGCGCTGCTGGCGTCGCGCGCCGAAGGCAACCTGCTTGCGATCGCGCAGGAAATCGACAAGCTCGCGATGCTGCGCGAGGCGGGGCCGGTCAGTGCGGACGAGCTGGAATCGCTTGGCGACGACAACGCGGTCTACGACGTGTTCAGGCTGACCGATGCCGCATTCGGTGGCGACGCGCCGCGCGCATTGAAAATCCTGAGCGGCCTGCGCGCGGAAGGCGAGGACGTGATCCCGATGCTCGGGTGGGTGCTCAACCAGCTCGACCTCGCGTTGCGGTTGGCCTCGGCCGGCGATTTCGCGAGTGCGGCGCGGGCGGAACACAACTTCTGGCCCGCACGCCAGAAATTGTTCTCGGGCGCGTTGAAGCGGGCCGGGCGCGGCAACGCGCACTGGCGGCGCTGCCTCGCCGAATGCGCGCGCATCGACCGCATGGCCAAGGGTCGCGAATGGGGCGATCCGTGGCGGGAGGTGGAACGGCTGCTGGTGGCGATCGCGCTACCACGCGCCGCGGCCGTGTTGCTGGCAGCATGAGACGAGCACGATCAGTCCGCCAATGAACGCGAATGATTCAACAGCGCTTCTTTTGATTGGCATTTGTTCGCGTCCATTCGCGGACAGTCTGGCCTTGGAAGTTGAACGTGAACCCTGAGCGGCCGCTCGCCATTTTCGGCGGCACCTTCGATCCCGTGCACATCGGTCACTTGCGCGCAGCGTGGGAAGCGTCCGAGGCGCTGGATGCCGAGGTGCGCATCGTCCCTGCGAAGATTCCGCCGCACCGTCCCCAGCCGGTCGCCAGCGCCAACGAACGCGCGGCGATGTTGCGCGCCGCACTGATGGGCCAGGATCGCCTGGCGCTCGACCTGCGCGAACTCGAGCGTGAAGGGCCGTCCTACACCGTCGACACGCTTGCTTCGTTGCGCGCGGAAGTCGGTGATCGGCGTCCGCTGGTGGTGTTGATCGGTGCCGACGCGTTTGCTGGTTTGTCGGCGTGGCATCGCTGGCGCGAGTTGTTCGACCTGGCCCACATGTGCGTGCTGACGCGGCCGGCGCAGATTCCGGCGATGCCCGACGAGCTGGCGGGTGAGGTCGCTGCACGCACCGTGGACGACGCCGCCAGCCTGCGCAACGGCCCCGCCGGTTGCGTGCTGAACATGGTGGTCTCGGCGCTGGGGATTTCCGCGACACGCATCCGAGCGCTGCTGGCCGAGGGCAGCGAACCGCGCTGGCTGGTACCGCAGGCGTTGCTGGACGATCCCGCGTTGCTGGCCCCTTATCGGCTCGTCAAAAAAGGGGACAAAAAAGGGGACGGAGGTAATTAAGCGCGTGGCGACAATCGGCAGGTGTCAGTGGACTGCCTAATTACCTCCGTCCCCTTTTTATGCACTTTTTATGCACTTGCGATCTCCCTCCGCCGGTGCATACTGGAGCCGCGCAATTCGCGCGCCATCTCGAGGCCGAGGCCTTCCACAACTTGACCAGCCAGAACAAGTCACGCCCCGCCGCAATTTCCGTCACCCGCACCCCCACTTTTGCGACCCTGCGCCGGCGTGTGCTCGCCGCCCTCGATGAACTGAAGGCGCACGACATCCGCGAAATCGACGTGCAGGGACGCACCTCCATCGCCGACCTGCTGATCATCGCCTCCGGCACCTCCTCGCGTCACGTCAAGTCCATCGCCGACGAAGTCGTCCGGTTCGCCAAGCGCGCCGGCATGCTCCCGCTCGGCGTCGAAGGCCAGGACGAGGCCGAATGGGTGCTGGTCGACCTGGGCGACATCATCGTGCACGTGATGCTGCCGCGCATCCGCGAGTTCTACGGGCTGGAGCGCCTGTGGACCGTGGGCGACGGCCAGGCGCCCGATGCCGAGGCCGCCAACGCCGGCTGAGCAGCGGAGCATGCGCGCGCGCCTGATTGCGATCGGTGACCGCATGCCGCGGTGGGTCGCGGAGGGTTTCGCCGAATACGCGAAACGGCTGTCGCACGAATTGCCGCTGGAGCTGGTCGAGATCAAGCCCGGATCCCGCGGCAAGGGTCGCGACGATGCGCGGGCGATGGCGGACGAAGGCGCGGCATTGCTCACCGCATTGCCGCGCGATGCGCACGTCGTCGCACTGGACGGCCACGGCACGCCGTGGTCCAGCGGGCAGCTTGCCGAACAATTGTCGAACTGGCGCATGTCCGGCCGCGACCTCGCGTTCCTGATCGGCGGCCCCGATGGCCACGCCCACGACGTGCTGCAACGCGCCGACCAGCGCTGGTCGCTCGGACCGCTCACCCTGCCGCACATGCTGGTGCGCCTGCTCGTGGCCGAACAGCTGTATCGCGCGACGATGATCGCCAAGGGGCATCCGTACCATCGCGGCTGACTGCACGGATCATGCGTGGTGTCGGCGTGAGCGACGCGGGTGTGCGTGGCGCGCAGGCAACTGTTGGCCGTCGGTCAACGCGGGGTTCCGTAGCCTCGAGCCGCCATTCGCGAAGCGTGTCACACGCGGGCCTGCCGTACCTGCTGATGCACTCTGGCCCGCATTCCGGGATGCGGCATCAGCCGGGAAAGCATGACGGCCTCTCACGCTGCTTTCACGGTCGGCAGCGCACGCTCCACGAGTCAGCCGGGAGGCAAGAACACGAATCGGGTTCGTGTCTCGATGAGGTTGACGGACGGCGACAGCGTGGCGAAAGACATGGACAGTGATGTTCGCGACAGCATCGTTTGGCGGCCACCGGAGCGGCGCGCAGGCTTTGTTTTTGCGTTCCAATCCGGCATCAACACAAGGCCGGCAACTGGGAGATGGGTCTGGGTGCTATCCCTCCTGATCGCCATTCCCGTCGCCCAGGCCGCGAATCCGCACATGTCCCCTCAGGACCGCGGCTGGCTGGCCGCCGCGCACCAGGACAACCTCGCAGAAATCCAGTCGGGCAATCTTGCGGCGCGGAAGGGCCACACGGAGGTCGTCCGCCAGACTGGACGCATGCTGGCCCGGGATCACGCGGCGCTGGACGCGAAGCTTCGCCGGGTTTCCGGGCAGGTCGGCGCAGAGCTGCCCCGCACGCCGGATGCGGAGCAGCGAGATGAAATGCGACGATTCGAGAGCGCGTCCGGCACGGATTTCGACCGCACCTGGATCCACGACGAAGCCGACGGCCACGTCAAGGCGATCGAGCTGACCGTACGCGAGATCCAGGACGCTTCACTGCCGCAGGTGAAACAAGTCGCGCAGTCGGCATTACCGGTTTTGAAGAAGCATCTGCGTACGCTGCGCGAGGCAGCGGCCACGAGCAATGGCGATCAATAACGAAGACCGACGCGTCGGCCGGTGGTCCGCGGGAATGGCAAGGAGGCAACCGATGAACAAACTCGTTTTGGCCGTGGCCGTCGCAGCCGCTTGCGGCACGACGGCCACGGCCGCGCGTGCGCAAACGAAACCGGACGCCGTTTCAGCGACCGCACCCGTCGAGGCCCGACCCGCTGCGGACGAGAGCCTCCTGCAGCTGGAGAAGAATCCGGCGGATTGGCCGATGCCGGCCAAGAACTATGCGGGTACCCGTTTCAGCAGTCTGAAACAGATCAACGCCCACAACGCCAGGAATCTCACCATGGCCTGGACTTTCTCGACCGGCGTGCTCCATGGCCATGAAGCGGCGCCTCTCGTGATCGGCGACACGATGTACGTGGTCACGCCCTGGCCGAACATCCTGTATGCGCTCGATCTGTCCAATGACGGCGCGATCAAGTGGGTGTTCAAGCCGCATCCTTCGCGTGCGGCGCAAGGGGTCGCGTGCTGCGATGTGGTGAACCGGGGCGTGGCCTACGCCGACGGCAAGATCTTCATGAACACGCTGGACGACCACACCATCGCGGTCGATGCCAAAACCGGCAAGCAGATATGGAACACCAAGGTCGGCGACATCAGCACGGGTGAAACCATGACGATGGCGCCGCTGGTGGTGAAGAACCACGTACTGGTCGGCAACAGCGGCGGTGAGCTGGGCGTGCGCGGATGGTTGAAGTCGCTGGATACCGACACCGGCAAGGTGCAGTGGACGGCGTATTCGACCGGACCCGACAAGGACGTGCTGATCGGCAAGGATTTCGATCCACCTTATCCAGAGGACAAGGGCAGGAACCTGGGCGAAACCAGCTGGCCGAACAAGGCGGCGTGGGAAATCGGCGGCGGCCCGGTATGGGGCTGGATTACCTACGACCCCGAGTTGGACCTGATCTATTACGGCACGGGCAATCCTGGACCGTGGAATTCATTCCAGCGTCCCGGCCTCAATTTCTGGACCTGCACGTTGTTTGCGCGTGATCCCGCCACGGGCATGGCCAAATGGGCAGTGCAGTGGAACCCGCACGACACGCACGACTATGACGGCGTCAACGAGAGCGTGCTGTTCAATGCGAAGATCGACGGCAAGGAACGCCAGCTGCTGGCACATCCGGATCGAAATGGCTACCTGTACGTACAGGACCGAACGACCGGCAAGATCATTTCCGCCCAGCCGTTCATGTCCGGCATCAATACCATCGAGCGCATCGATCTCGTTACCGGCGCGCCGGTGGTGAATCCCGCCAAGGTGCCCCAGCTGGACAAGACGGTTCATGACATCTGCCCCGCATCGACCGGAGGCAAGGACTGGCAGCCGAGCGCGTACTCGCCGCTCACGGGACTTTTGTACATCCCGCACAACCACTTGTGCCAGGACGAGGAAGTCAGCGAGGTCAGCTACATCGAGGGCACCCCCTTCATCGGGGCAAAAGTCGCGATGAAGGCGGCGCCGGGCGGCTGGCGCGGAGCATTCACGGCCTATGACCCGGTGCACGCCAAGGTGGTGTGGTCGGATCACGAGAACTTTCCGGTGTGGAGCGGAGCGCTGGTCACTGCAGGCGGCGTCGTCTTCTACGGCACCATGGATCGCTGGTTCAAGGCAGTGGACGCCACGACCGGCAAGCTGTTGTGGAAATTCCGCGTCGGTTCCGGCATCAACGGACAACCCATCGCGTACCGCGGGCCGGACGGCCGCGAATATGTCGCCATCCTTGCCGGCGTGGGCGGCTGGTCGGGCGCGGTGGTCGCGGGCGACCTGGATCCACGGGATCCGTACGGTGCGCTGGGCTACGTCGGCGCGACGCAGGACCTGCCGGATTACACCGCCAAGGGCGGCACCCTGTACGTCTTCGCGCTGCCGAAAACCGGGGGGCCGCCATGAAGACATGGATCCCGCTGCTGCTTGCGTTGATTTTGCCTGCATTCGCTTTCGCCCGGACGCACACGCAGTATCCCGGCGCCGCGCCCGCTCCGGCCAATCAGCCATTGCGGGTGTGCGCCGATCCCAACGACCTGCCGTTCTCCAATCGCGCCGGACAGGGATTCGAGAACAAACTCGCCGAGATGCTGGCGCAGTCGCTGGGGAAGACAGTCGTCTACACCTGGGCATTCCAACAAAAGCAGTTCCTGCGCGACACCCTGGACGCCGGCAAATGCGACGTCGTGATGGCATTGCCGACCGCCGACAAGGATGCGTTGACCACGCAGCCGTACTATCGATCCGCCTATGCGTTTGTGTATCGCGCCGACGCGCCGTTCCATCTGACATCGCTGCAGGACCCGCGGCTGCGAAGCCTGCGGATCGGCGTGCACGCGCTGGGTGACGACTGGGTCGACCTGCCGGGCGGCGCCACGCTCGCACACAAGGGCATCGTCACGAACGTGCGCGTCTACAAGATGTTTTCGGATTTCAGCAAGCCCAATCCGGCATCGGACCTGATGGAGGCCGTGGCGAAGGGTGACATCGACGTGGCAATAGCGTGGGGGCCGTTGGCCGGCTACTTCGCGACGCGCGAACCGGTGGAATTGAAGGTGGTGCCGCTGACCGACGCACATACGGTGCTGCCGTTCCAGTTCTCGATTTCCATGGCGGTGCGCCATGGCGATACGAAGTTGCGTGACAAGTTGAACGCTTTCCTTGCGACGCATCGTGACTCCATTCGCGACTTGTTGACGAATTACGGCGTGCCACAGCTGAAGATGGCGGGGCGCGAGGCGCCAAAGCCGGAGGATCGCCTCACGCGGAGCGGGTCCCCGGACTGATCGGAAGCGGGAGCGGCCAAGGAGAGTGCCATGAAAACGATTTGGTTGGTCGTCGCGTTCGCGTTCGCGCTCGCCGTGACTGCACTCGGCTTCGGTCAAATGGCCATCCCGCAAGTCGGGAGCACGCCTGCGCAACAGCTGCAGCAAACTGCGGTCTCGGATCTGCACATTGGCGCGGCGGTACGCGTGAAGAACCCGTATGCCGGTGACGCCAACGCGTGGATGCAGGGTAAACGTCTGTTCAAGGCCATGAATTGCAGCGGCTGCCATGCGGCCGGCGGCGGGGGCGGGATGGGGCCGGCGCTGTCGGACGGCCACTGGATTTACGGGGGTTCGCCCGGCCAGATCTATCTGTCGATCGCGCAAGGGCGTCCAAACGGCATGCCGCAATGGGGCACGGCGCTGCCACCGAAGACGATCTGGGAGTTGGTGGCCTACGTCGAGAGCCTGTCGCAGCCCAATCCCCGATTCGAGCCGCGGACGTCGCTTGGCGTGAAGCCAATGCCCGGAAATACGCCGCATCCTGCGGCGGCGCGAATCCCGCCACGCGGACCCGTCCATCCGAAACCGACTCCGAAGCCGCCGTACCCCGCACCAGCTTCGACGCCGGGCGTGCCACCACCGGCGGCGCCAGCCTCGACCTCCGGACGGCATTGATGCGTCGCCTGACCGCCCTCGTGCTCTTGATTGCGCCGCTGCTCGCGCATGCCGGACCCATGACTTACATGGTGTCGCACGGCGCGGCGGCCGATCCCATCACGGCTCTCGGCTGGGGCTTGCTGGGGCTGTCGATATTCGTGTCCGCGTTCATTGCAGTTGCGGTACTGATCGGCATCTGGTGGAAACGCGGGACGGGCGGGTATGACGAGAAAGGGTGGCCAGTCCTGTCGCATGGGCGAAACGGCCTCCCCTGGCTGACCATTGGCGTACCCGTATCGATCGTGTTGCTGCTTCTGTCGGCGATCTGGACTTTCTACGTGCTCGGGGTGGCCACCGCCGCGCCGGGCCATCCCAGGATCACGGTAGAGGTGATCGGTCACCAGTGGTGGTGGGAAATTCACTACGACTATTCCGGACATCCCAAGCGCACGTTCGAAACTGCCAACGAAATCCATATTCCGGTCGGCGTGCCGGTGAACGTGCACATCACCAGCGGAGACGTGATCCATTCGTTCTGGGTGCCGCAGTTGGCGGGAAAGACCGACGCCATCCCGGGACAAATCAATCACGCGTGGCTGGAAGCCGACCGGCCTGGCGTCTACCTCGGTCAGTGTGCGGAGTTTTGCGGCCTGCAACATGCGCACATGGCGATTTACGTGGTGGCCCAGTCGAAGCCGGCCTTCGAAGCATGGTGGGCGCACCAACTGCAGCCGGCAGCCGGTTCGGTCCCGGGCCTGGCCGGACAAGGCGAGCAGGAATTCCGGGCGCGCTGTGCAATCTGCCACAGCGTGCGCGGCGTGCCGGGAAGCCAGGGCCAGCTCGGCCCCGACCTCACGCACCTCATGGGCCGGCGCACCATCGCTGCAGGCACCCTGACCAATACGCCGGGCAATCTCGCGGCATGGGTCAGCGACGCGCCGGCGCAAAAGCCGGGCGTTGACATGCCTTCCGAGAACCTCACCGGTCCGCAATTGCAGGCCTTGCTGGCCTATTTGAAGACGCTCAAATGAAATCGCCCCATGAGGAAAACGCAGGTCGGAGCGCGCCTGTGCGCGACCGGAACATGCAATCGCCGCCACGAGACAGGCAGTCGCCGCGCGCCGGCCGGCTCCCAAATTTCCGCTTCGGGAACAACCCATGTCAGCGAATCCCGTCTACCAATCACCGCTGATCGCCACGCCGAGCCCCGCGCTCCAGGAAAAACTGGAGCGCATGTGGTCCGATCCGCCGGGGATTTACGGCTGGTTGGGTACGACCGACCACAAGAAAATCGGCAAGCGCTATCTGGTCACCGCGTTCGTGTTCCTGATGGTGGGCGGGTTGGAGGCGTTGGGCATGCGCCTGCAACTGGCCCAGCCCAACGAACACCTGTTGTCGCCCGCGCTGTACAACCAGTTCTTCAGCATGCACGGGTTCACGATGATCTTCCTGTACTCGTTGCCGATCCTTTCGGGTTTCAGCAATTACCTGTGGCCGCTGATCCTCGGCACGCGGGACATGGCGTTCCCCCGCCTCAACGCCTTCACGTACTGGGTGTTCGTGCTGGCCGGTATTTTTCTCTATATCGGCTTTTGGGGCGGCAAAGGCACCAACGTCGGCTGGTTCAACTACGTGCCGCTGGCAGAGCGTCCGTACAACCCCGACTGGAACGTGGACATCTATTCGCTGGGGATGGTGTTCCTTGGCATTTCCACGGTCGCCGGCGCCATAAACTTCATCGCCACGATGTTCCGGACGCGCGCACCGGGCATGTCGATCAGCCGCGTTCCCATCATGATCTGGGGCACCCTGGTGGCCAATATCGGCATCCTGTTCGCCGTGCCTGCGGTAAGCCTTGACTTCATGCTGCTGTGGCTGGATCGTCGATTCGGCACGCAATTCTTCAATCCGGCGAGCGGCGGGCGGCCACTGCTGTGGCAACACCTGTTCTGGATCTTCGGTCATCCGTGGGTCTACGCGATCGTGCTGCCTGCGATGAGCATCGTCAGCCAGGGCCTGCCCGTGTATTGCCGTCGCCCGCTCGTTGCCCATTCGGCGGTGGTGCTCGCGACGATATTGACGATGGTGCTGGGCTTCGGTGTGTGGGTGCACCACATGTTCGCGACCGGCCTGCCGGTGATCGCGATGGGTTATTTTGCGGCGGCGAGTTTTGTCATCGTGATTCCCTCGGCGGTGTCGGTGTTCGCCTGGGTGGCGACGATCTGGACCGGCACGCCCGTGTTTACCACCGCGTTCAAATTCTTTGCCGCGGAAATCGTCCTGTTCGTGATCGGCGGCGTCTCGGGTTTCATGACCGCGGCGGTGCCGCTGGACTTGCAGCTGACCGACACCTACTTCGTGGTGGCACACATCCACTATGTGCTGATCGGCATCAACGTGTTTCCGGTGATCGGAGGTATCTATCACTGGTTCCCCAAGATGACCGGAAAAATGATGAACGAGAGGCTCGGTCGCTGGAATTTCTGGTTGATGTTCGTCGGCTTCAACCTCGGCTTCTTCCCGATGCACATCTCGGGGCTCGAAGGCATGCCGCGGCGCATCTACACCTATCCGGCCAACATGGGCTGGGGCGATCTGAATCTGGTGACCACGATCGGCGCGTTCGTGTTCGCGCTCGGCGTGTTGCTGTTCGTCATCAACGTGGTCCGCAGTCGTTTCGTTGGCGCACCCGCGCCCGCCAATCCGTGGGACGCGGCGACGCTGGAATGGGCGACATCCTCGCCACCGCCGAGCTACAACTTTGCCGTGATTCCGCAGGTTGCCAGCCTGGATCCGTTGTGGGAGGAGCGGCTGCAAGGTTCGCGTCGGAGCGCCCTCGATGAAGGTCCGGTGCTCGATGAGGGACACGAAATCCCCGGCACCACCGGGCTCGATGCCGAGCCCGACGTGATCATGAAGATGCCGCATGCGACGCTGGCGCCGATATCCCTGGCGCTGCTGATCGCAGGCATGTTCGTGGGATTGCTCTTGTCGATGTGGTGGGTGGCGGCGGGCTGTCTGCTCGCCATGATCCCGGCGTTGTTGTGGTGGTTCTGGCCAAGCCCGGAACTGGGTTTCGAGGCGAGGGCTTGACGATGGCCGCGCATGACGAACGCACGCTGCCACGGCCGTTGCCGATCGGTCCGGCCGGTTACCGCACGCCGGGGTGGTGGGGCATGCTGGCACTGATCGGCACGGAAATGGCGGTATTCGCCTATCTCATTTTCAGTTATTTCTACCTGCAATCGCAAACGACCGAAACGTGGCCGCCCAGCGGGTTGCCGCCGTTGCGCTGGTCCGCGCCCGGCACGGCAGTACTGCTGGTCAGCGTCGCCACGATCTGGTGGGCGGAACGCGGTATGCGCCTCGGTCGGCTGGCCCGGCTCTATTCCGGCCTCGTCGCGACATTGCTCCTGGGCGTGTGCTACGTGGTCCTGCAATGCTTCGACTGGCTCGGCGAACCGTTCCTCGCCAACAGTGGAGCCTACGGCTCGCTGTTCTATGCCATCACTGCCTTCCATGTACTGCACGCGGCAGTGGGTGTCCTGATCCTGGCGGCAGTGATCGGCTGGAGCGCGCTCGGTTACATCACGCCACAGCGCAACTCGCCAATCACGATCGCCGCGCTGTACTGGTATTTCGTCGTCGCGGCGTGGATCGCGGTATTCATGACGCTTTATCTGTTGCCATGGATCACGCCCCATTGAGGCCCAGCATGCAAGTCGTCACTTCCAGCAATCCCCCCGAACCCGCGCGTCTTCCGGTCGGATCGGCGCTCACCTTCGCCGTGTTCGGCGCGCCGGCGGCCTGGCTGTTGCAGCTGGTATTCGGCTACGCGCTGTCCGCTCACGCCTGCTTCCCGGTCAGCGTGCCACTGGTGGCACCAGTGTGGGGCAGCCTGTGGTGGGTACTCATCGGCATCGACATCGCCGCGATCGTGATTGCGGGTGCGGCGCTGTGGATTGCGTGGCGATTTCACATCGCCTGGCGCGGCGTCGAGCCGCGCAGTGTCGGCGAACGCCGCAACCATTTCATCGCGCGCTGGTCGCTGCTGACCAGCGCGTTGTTTTCGATCGTGGTGGTTTTCACCATCGTGATGTTGTTCATTTTGCCGATTTGCAACTACTGAAATGTCGCAACTGTTTTCTGGATGGCAATGGGAACCATGGCTGCTGGCGTGCATCGCGCTGGCACTGGTGCCTTATGTGATCGGGATGTGGCGCATGGACACGCAGCGTGCGCGGATATTGGGCCGCCTGCGGGCGGCTGCGTTTTTCGCGGGACTGGTGATCCTTCTGGTCGCGCTGGAATCGCCGCTCGACGCGGTGGCCGACGACCTGTTCTCGGTCCACATGGTGCAGCACATGCTGTTGCTGCTGGTGATTCCGCCGCTGCTTGTCCATGGGCGCCCGGTGATCACCTGGTTGTGGGCATTCGGAGTGAATGAACGGCGCACGATCACGCGCGGATGGAAACGCACGGGTCTCGATGCAGCATTTCGCTGGCTGATGCGGCCGGTGGTCGTGTGGGTGCTGTTGAGCGCAGCGCTGATCTTCTGGCACCTGCCGGGGCCCTACGACGCAGCCGTGCGGCACGAATGGTTGCACGATCTGGAGCACTTGAGCTTCCTTGGCTTTTCGCTGGCGTTCTGGACGATCGTGATCGAACCCTACGGTGCGCGGCGACGGTTGGGGCACGGCGCGACGATTGTATTCGTGGTGTCGGCCGGATTCGTGATGAGCTTGATTGGCGCGATCCTTACCTTGGCCTCCCATCCTTTTTATCCGGTGCATTTGCATACGACCCAGGCCTACGGCTTGACGCCGCTCCAGGATCAGCAGGTGGCCGGCATCGTCATGTGGATCCCGTCGAACCTGGTGCACGCGGCAGCGCTTTGCGGCGTGTTCCTGGAGTGGCTCCGAGCCGACCAGCGCCACGCTGCGCACGCCGACCATCCCCGGCGGCACGCAGGGGTGTATTTGCTCCTGCTGCTGCCGCTGGTGGCGTTCCTTCTCGGCGGTTGTGGGCGTCGTGAACCGCCGGACCAGATGCAGGCGCGGCGTGGAGCGCAACTGATTGCGCACTACGGTTGCGGCTCCTGCCACACGATTCCCGGGATCAATGGCGCCGATGGCCTCGTCGGGCCCCCGCTTGCGCATTGGAGCCGGCGTACCTTCATCGCGGGCGTGCTGCCGAATGATCCGGACAACCTCGCGTTGTGGATCCAGCATCCGCAACAGGTCGTCCCCGGCGTCGCCATGCCGGACATGGGCATACAACAACAGGACGCGCGCGCGATCGCGGCGTACCTGGACACGATCAGGTAAACGGCGATATCCAACGTGAACGAAACCGGAGGCCGGTATGCCGGGCCAGGTCGTTGGCGCCATCATGAGCTTTCGCCACATCCGGCGGGTCCGGCATCGACGCGGAAACCCAACCGATGTCATCCGGCCTTCACCGATTGATCGGGATACAGAAGCCCGACTGGGAGCATTCAGGCGACAGCACGGTTTGTACCGATCCTCCGGCGCAGCTCGCCGTTCCTGAAGTGGCCGGTTGCGACCGATCGAAATGGGTCACACGCGCCCCTGCCGTGTTCCCGAACGGCGGAGCCACGCCTGCCTTCGATAATGGGACTGACTGACATGGCATTCGATCGACACGCGCGATGGGTGTTCGGCGTCGCAGCAGGTCGCCGTTACCATCGACGCCAACCCGAAGGATGCGAGTTGGCATGACGATCGGTCTTGGCGTGGCGCTCACGCTGTTGCTGGTGGTCGGTTTCCTGGCGCAGTGGCTGGCGTGGCGGATGCGCCTGCCGGCGATCCTCTTCCTGTTGTTGATCGGGATCGTGCTGGGCCCGGCGACCGGGTGGTTCAATCCCGACAAGTTGCTTGGCCGGTTCATGTTTCCGGCCGTCTCGCTGGCGGTCGCGCTGATCCTGTTCGAAGGCAGCATGACGCTGCGCTTTTCCGAATTGCGCGGGATCGGCCGCGCCGTGCGCGGGATGGTCAGTTATGGCGCGGTGCTGGCATTGCTGCTGTTGGCGGCGGCCGCGCACTGGATCGCCGGCGTGGACTGGGCGGTCGCGTTCCTGTTCGGGGCGCTGGCCTGCGTGACCGGTCCGACCGTGATCACGCCGATGCTGCGCACGCTCAGGCCGACAGCGCGCATCGCCAGCGCGCTGCGCTGGGAAGGCATCGTTCTCGATCCGTTGGGCGCGCTGTTCGCGGTGCTGGTGTTCGAGGCGATCGTGACCCACCAGCAAGGACATTCGATCGCGGTGTTTGCGGCGACCATCGGCATCGGCGCCGGCATCGGCCTGGCCCTGGCCGCGGCGCTGGGTTTCCTGTTGCTCCGGCAGATGATTCCGGAATACCTGCAAGCCTACGGAACCCTGATCGCCGTACTGGGCGCGTTCACGCTTTCCAACCAGCTCGCGCATGAATCCGGCCTGGTGGCGGTGACCATCATGGGCATCACCCTCGGCAATCTGCGCCAGGTCCACGTCGACCACATCATGGATTTCAAGGAGCATCTGTCCACGCTGCTTGTGTCGTTGTTGTTCGTGATCCTGGCGGCGCGCCTGCAATGGCCGCTGCCGCCCGGCATGCTGGTGGCGGGCGTGCTGGTGTTCGTCGTGGCGCAGTTTTTCATCCGGCCGGTGTCGGTGCTGGTCGCGACGGCGGGCAGCGGCATGACCTGGCGCGAACGCGCGCTGGTCGGGTACGTGTCGCCACGCGGGATCGTCGCGGCTTCGGTGTCCTCGCTGTTCGCGTTGCGACTCGACGATCTCGGGGTGCCTGGTGCGGGGGCACTCGTGCCACTGGTGTTCATCCTGATCATCGCCACCGTCGTGTTGCAAAGTGCCACCGCGCGGCCACTGGCTCGCTGGTTGAAGGTGGCCGCGCCCGATCCGAACGGCGTGCTGGTCTACGGTTCCGACGAGGTTGCGCGCAACATCGGCAAAGCGCTGGCCGACCAGGAATTCCAGGTGTTGCTGGTCGACGACGACTGGGGGGGCATCAGCGCGGCGCGCATGGCGGGACTGCCGACGTTCTACGGCAATCCGACCTCGCAGCACGCAGACCTGCACCTGGACCTGACCGGCATCGGGCGGCTGCTGGCGATGTCCACGCGCCGCGAGATGAATTCGCTGGCGTGCATGCATTACCGGCAGGAATTCGGCCGCGAGCGGGTGTACCGGCTCCGCGTGCTGGCGCCCGAGGAGAGTGGCGATCGCGCGGCGTTTGCCGGCAGCCTGCGCGCCAAGGCATTGTTTGGTGATGACATGACCCATACCCGGTTCGGGGACCTGCTGGCCGCGGGCTGGCGCATCAAGTCCAACGCGCTGACCGATGCGTTCGACTGGCCGGCATTCGTCGCCACGCATGGCGCGGACGCCGTGCTGTTGTTCGGCATCGAGCCCAGCGGCAAGTTGCGGGTCGTGAGCAACCGCCGCAAGACCGAGCCGAAACCCGGCTGGACCGTGATCGCGCTGGTGCCTTCGGCTGCCGAGGGCGCCGCGAATTCTGCAGTGGCGTGAGAACCGGGCCGGCGGCTCCGCCGCTATGCTGGCGCGATGTTGTATCTCGCCTCGAAATCCCCGCGCCGGCATGAACTGCTGCGGCAACTGGGTGTGCGGTTCGAGGTCGTGGACGTGGACGTGCCGGAAGTGCGCGATCCGAGGGAGTCTCCGCGCGCCTACGTCGAGCGGGTGGCATGCGCGAAGGCACGGTCGGGGCTTGCCGCGGTGGTCTCGCGCGATCCCGGTGCCGCGGTGCTGGGTGCCGATACCGAGGTGGTGCTGGGCGATCGCGTGTTCGGAAAACCGACTGACGCCGGTGCCGCCATGGCCATGTTGCGCGATCTGTCGGGTCGCGCCCACACGGTCGTTTCCATCGTGTGTCTTGCGGGCGCCGCTGGAGAAGCCATCGCAATATGCGAGTCGTCCGTCGCGATCGCGGCGCTGGATGACGCGGCCATCCGGGACTATGTCGCCACGGGTGAGCCCTTCGGCAAGGCGGGCGGCTACGCGATCCAGGGCAGGGCGGCCGCGTTCATCGCGCACCTCTCCGGAAGCTATTCGGGGGTGATGGGGTTGCCCCTGTTCGAAACGGCCCGATTGCTGCGCGGCGCCGGCCTGGAACCGTGACGCACCCTGAATCACCGCGCGCGCCGCATCGACAGTCGTGGCCATGGCGGGATATAACGGGACTCCCCAACTCGTCCCGCGGACCGACCGGCGCATGACCGAGGAAATCCTGATCAACGTCACGCCGCGCGAGGCACGGGTCGGCGTGGTGGAGAACGGCATGCTGCAGGAGGTGCACGTCGAGCGCACCGGGCACCGTGGTTACGTGGGGAACATCTACTGCGGACGCGTGCGACGGGTCATGCCCGGCATGCAGGCCGCCTTCGTCGACATCGGGCTGGAACGCAGTGCGTTCCTTCATGCGGCCGACACGTCGCACCCCACCCTGGCCTCCGATCCGGCCGACCGCGCCACGGCCCCGCCTCCGGTCGTCGTGCCGCCGATCACGGAACTGGTGCACGAGGGCCAGCGGGTGATCGTGCAGGTCATCAAGGATCCGATCGGCAGCAAGGGCGCGCGGTTGTCGACGTTTCTTTCGATTCCATCGCGCTATCTGGTGCTGCTCCCGGACAGCACGACGCTTGGCGTGTCCGTCCGGATCGAGGACGAGGTCGAGCGCGAGCGCCTGCGCAACATCCTGGCCGGGCTGGCCGAGGGCGGCAATTTCGGGTTGATCGCGCGCACCAATGCCGACGGGCTCCAAGGCGATGTGCTGGCCGAGGACGTCGCCTACGTACGCAAGGTGTGGCAGTCCGTCAGCGGGGTGATCGCGCACGCGCAACCCGGCGAGCGTGTCTACGAGGAACCGCCGTTGCCGCTGCGGGTCTTGCGCGACCTGATGCACGACGATATCGAGAAGGTGCGGGTCGATTCGCACGAAACCTTCGAGCGCACCGTGGACTTCGCGCGGCGTTTCATGCCCGACCTGGCCGGACGCGTCGAGCATTACCCCGGCGAACGCCCGATTTTCGACCTGTATGGCGCCGAGGACGAGGTCCAGAAGGCGCTGCGCAAGGAAGTGCCGCTGAAGTCCGGCGGCTACCTGGTGATCGACCAGACCGAGGCGATGACGACCATCGACGTCAATACCGGCGCATACCTCGGCACGCGCAATCTCGAGGAGACCGCGTTTCGCACCAATCTCGAAGCCGCGCAGGCCGCCGCGCGGCAGCTCCGGCTGCGCAATCTCGGCGGGATCATCATCATCGATTTCATCGACATGCACGACGACGACCACAAGCGCCAGGTTTTGCGCACGCTGGAAAAGGCGCTTGCGCGCGACCACGCGCGCACGACCGTGTACGAAATGAGCCCGCTCGGGCTGGTCGAGATGACCCGCAAGCGCACCACCGAAAGCCTGGCTCGGCAATTGTGCGAACCGTGTCCGGCTTGTCACGGGCGTGGAATCGTCAAGACGGCCGAGACTGTCGGCTACGAGATCTTCCGCGAAATCACCCGCGCGGTGCGCCAGTTCGATGCGGAGAAATTGCTGGTGCTGGCGGCGCCGGCGGTCGTTGCGCGCATGCTCGAAGAGGAATCGTCGGCGGTGGCCGAACTGGAAACCTTCATCGGCAAGTCGATCCGTTTCCAGCCCGAGGAGCAGTACGGGCAGGAGCAATTCGATGTCGTGCTGCTGTAAAAGCCGGGACCGGGGACCCGGGACCGGGGACCCGTTGAAAGCGGTGCCGCCGACGATCGTGCTTGTTGTAGGTTGGGTTGATCCCGGATGCTGTCCGGGGGAAGCCCAACGGATGCGCCGCATGATGTTGGGCTTCACCCGGATGAAGCCCGGGTTCAACCCAACCTGCGTTTCGCTCTTCGACGGGTCCCCGGTCCCCGGGTCCCGCTTCATGCAAGAGGCGAGCTCGTGACCGACACGTGGCGTCACCGCTTGCGCCGCGCGCGTTTCGCCCTGGCCGCGCTGGTCGCGGTGGTGTTGATCGGCGCGGCGGTCGCGATGGGGATCGTGCAATTGCTGTTGCCGCTGGCCACGCATTATCCCGACTTCGTCGCGCGACAATTGTCGGAGCGGTTGCAGCGTCCGGTGAAATTCACGGCGATCAGCAGCGAATGGCAGCCATCGGGCCCGTTGTTGACGGTGCGCGGCCTGACCCTCGGCCCCGGCCGTCCGGGCGGGAAGTCGATCACGTTGCCGCATGCCGCAGTGAAGTTCGATTTCGGCGCGTGGCTGCATCCCGCGCATCGCTGGATCACCCTGCGCCTCAACGACCTGGAATTGCGCGTCGAACACGACGCCTCGGGCTGGAAGGTGGTCGGTTTCAGCAACGCCGCGAGCAAATCGCACAACTCGCTGCAATCGTTGCCGGTCGACCTGGACCTGCGCAATCTCCACGTCGACATCGTCGACAATCTAGGCCACCACTCCTGGCGACTGTTCGCGCCGCGCCTGCGGGTGGTGAATGTCGGCGAGGCCGTGCGTTTCGGCGGCAGCGTGCAACAATCCGGCACGCGCCAAAGCGTGTCGATCCGCGGCCGCATGGATTCCGCTGCGCGCGATTACGAGCTGTACGTGTCGACCAGCAACCTCGATCTTGCCGAGGCGGCGCGCGGCGTGGGGCTGCACGGATACAACGTGCGCAGCGGCCACGGAGACATCGAACTGTGGGGAACCTGGCACGGCGGCGAGCTGGCTTCGGCCTCCATGCGTTACGACCTGAGGGGGTTGTCCGCCTCCGGCCCGGCAGGGCGCGATCTCGTCCTGCCGTCGTTGTCGGGTGTCTTCCGTGCCGACCGCGTCGGGGGCGGGTGGGATCTGGCCTGGCGCGGACCGGGCGAGCCGGGTGCCGACATCGACCAGGCCGGCGGGATGGTCATGCAGTTGCGTGGGCACCCAGGCGCGTGGCGGGTCTCGGCGGCGGCGCGCGCGATCGACCTCTCACCATGGTTGTCGCTAGCCGCGATGGCACCGCAGGCACCCACGGCCCTGGTCCACTGGGCGGTCCACGCGCAGCCGCACGCCACGATCGACGAGGCGGCGGTGGTGTGGAACGAGGGCGGCGCGTACGATGCGACCGCGCGGTTTTCGGCTTTGAGCGTGGCGGCGTCGGGCGCGGTGCCGGGCATCGCGCTGGCAACCGGGACGGTTCGCGCCGACAACCACGCGGTGGCGTTGGAGTTGCCGCCGCAGGCCGCGACGCTCGCGCTGACGGATGTGTTCCGCCAACCCTTCTCGTTTGCGCGGTTCGGCGGAACGCTGGTCGCGTGGCGCGAAGACGCTGCGTGGAATATTGCCACCGACGGGTTCCATTTTTCCGATGCGGACGGAATGGCCGGCGGGGGCCGGGCGCACCTGGTGTGGTCCGCCGGGCACGCGCCCTTCCTTTCCGCGTATGCGGTCCTCGATCACGCGAAGGTGCCGGATACCAGGCGGTTCCTGCCGTACCACCGGATGCCGCATTCACTGGTCGAGTGGCTGGACCGCGCATTGGTCGCGGGCGACGTGACGTCCGGACGCGTATTGGTGCGCGGCCATCTCGACGATTGGCCGTTCCTCGATCACCGGGGTCGTTTCGAGGCAACGGGCACGGTCAAGGACGCGACGTTCGATTTTTCCGACGAGTGGCCGCGCGCGACCGGCGTCGATGCGGCGATGGATTTCGTCGACAACCACATGGGTATCGTGGCGACGCGCGTCGAGGTCCAGGGCGTCACGGCGACGCATGCAGTGGCCACGATTGCCGACCTCGGCCAAGGGGTGTTGAACCTCGCCGTCCAGGGTGGCGGCAGTGGCGATCGGTTGCTGGATTTCGTGCGCCACAGTCCGGTCGGCGCCGATGCGATCGACGCGTTGCAGGGGATCACGATCGATGGCACGGCCAGGTTCGGCATCAAGCTGTCGATCCCGCTCGACGACGCCGCGAATTTCACCCTCGATGGAAGGGTCGATCTCGCGCATGCCGACGTGACGGCCGCGAAATGGAACGTCGCCTTGAAGGATCTCGACGGCCCCTTGCTGATCGACGGCAAGGGCTTCCGGGCGCGGAACCTGACCGCGACGTTCCGCGGCGCGCCCGCGACACTGTCCATGGCCGTGGCGGGCGCGGTCGAGGATCCGGCCGACCTCGTCGAAGTCTCGCTCGACACCCGCGCGTCGCCGCAGACGCTGGTGCAGGGCTACCCCGACCTGGCTCCGCTGGTCGCGCACGCCAGCGGAACCGCGCCGTTCCACGTCGGGGTCAGGGTGGTGGGCGGCAGCGGCGGCGCGGCGGCCACCCCGATCCTCAACGTCCGGTCCAGCCTCCAGGGACTCGCGCTGGACTTCCCCGCGCCGCTGGACAAGCCCGCAGCGGCGGTGTTGCCCCTCGACCTCACCTTGCAGCTTCCGCCGGACGGCGCGCCGCTGACCGTGTCGTTGGGCGACATCCTGCAGGTACGGGGACGCCTTGCAGATTCTTCGCACAACCAACCGACCGCACTCGCGATGCATTTCGGCGGCACGCTGCCCACGCAGGTGCCCGCGTCGGGGCTGGTGGTGGACGGGCACGCGAACCGGCTCGACGTCAGCGGCTGGATACAACAGGCACTGGGCAATGGGACCGGCGCCGCGTTTCCGCAACTCGCACACGCGAACGTTTCGGTCGACCATGCCGAAGTATTCGGGACCGACCTCGGTGCATTGCAATTCAATTACGCAGCGGGAGCCGATGACGACGTCATCGGTTTCGATGGAGCGGTCGTGAAGGGGACGGTGCAACTGCCGACCAGCAACCTGATGACGCGCGGCATCACGGCACGCTTCGACTACTTGCGCTGGCCGGGGCCACCCGCGACGAAGGAACCCGCGCAGCCCCCGCCACCGCCCGAGCCGCCGACGGTGACCTCGCCGATCGCGCCGACCGCGATCCCGCCCTTGCACGTGACGCTCGGCGACCTCCGGATCGACAAGATGCACCTGGGCGCGACCACCTTCGAGAGCACGCCGACGCCCGCGGGCATGCACATCACGAGCTTCGATTCCAGGGGCGCCGATTTCTCGATCCACGCCAGCGGCGACTGGGATGGCACGATGGCATACAGCCGCTCGCATTTCGTCGTCGACATCGCTTCGCAGGATCTGGGCAAGACCCTGTCCGCGTTCGGGTTCAGCGGGGTGCTCGCGGGCGGAGAGGATTCGCACATCCGCGTCGACGGCACCTGGCCGGGCGGGCCTTCGTCGTTTTCGCTGGCATGGATGAGCGGCAAACTCGACCTGAAGCTGGGTGAAGGCCGCCTGCTCGCGGTCAAGCCCGGCTTCGGACGGTTGCTGGGCCTGCTGTCGGTACGCGAATTGCCGAGTCGCCTGATGCTTCACTTCGGCGACGTATTCAAGTCGGGATTCGGGTTCGACCAGGTGACGGGTACTTTTGCGCTGAAGAACGGCAGCGCCTACACCGACGACATGCTGATCGATGCGCCGGCGGCGCGCATCGCGATGCACGGCCGCGCCGGCATCCGCGCCCGGGACTTCGACCTGACCGTCAATGTCACGCCGCATCTCGGCGGCACCCTGCCGGTGGTCGGTGCGGTCGTTGGCGGGCCGGTCGGCGCCGCTGCCGGGCTGGTGATGCAGGGCCTGCTCGGAAAGGGCATCAACAAGGCCGCGGGCAGCGTGTACCGGGTCACCGGAAGCTGGGACGACCCGGACATCGTCACCGTCAAGGAAGCGGCGCCGGCGCCGGCGGCGAGCGTCGCACCCGCCGCGTCGGTGCCGGCCCCGACCTCTGCCGCCACGCCCGCACCGGCCGACTCGAGGCCGAGCCCCGCGATCGCGGCGCCGGTCCCGGCGACGACCGTGGCGAAGCCTGCGCGATCGTCTTCAACCGGGGCTCACCCATGATCCGCGTCGCTTGCGGATCGACGATGCCACCCTTACGTTGAGTGATGACGACGTTGCCGGATCGACCTTCGATGGATTCAATGCTGGTTCTCGCCGAACGCAACCTGCTGGCGCCGGGGGGGTTGGGCGTGGACGATCTCGAGCGCGTGTTCGCGCAGGTCATGGCGCCTTCGATCGACGCAGCCGACTTGTATTTCCAGCATTCGCGCAGCGAGTCCTGGGTCCTCGAAGACGGCATCGTGCGCGATGGCAGCCACTCGATCGAGCAGGGCGTCGGCGTTCGCGCCATCGCCGGCGAGAAAACAGGCTTCGCCTATTCCGACGACATCGTGCTGCCGCAATTGCTGGAAGCGGCCGGCGCCGCACGTGCCATCGCGCGGGGCGGCAACGGCGCGGGCAAGCCGTTGGCGATACGCGGCAACCGGGCGTTGTATCCGGCCGACGACCCGATCGACGGGCTGGACAGCGCGGCCAAGATTGCCTTGTTGCGCGAACTCGATGCGCTCGCGCGCAGTCTCGACCCCCGCATCAGGCAGGTGATCGTCAGCGCCGCCGCGACGCACGACTCGGTGTTGATCGCGGCCGCGGACGGGACCCTTGCCGCGGACGTGCGCCCGCTGACGCGCATCAACGTGCAGGTGATCGCCGAGGATGGCGACCGTCGCGAAGCGGGCTACGCAGGTGGTGGCGGGCGTTGCGCGTATCGCGAATTGCTCGACTCGGGCCGCGCGCATGCGTGGGCGCGCGAGGCGGTGCGGCAGGCACTGGTCAATCTCGATGCGGTCGACGCACCGGCCGGCACGATGGACGTGGTACTGGGGCCCGGCTGGCCGGGTGTGCTGCTGCACGAAGCGATCGGGCACGGCCTCGAAGGCGACTTCAACCGCAAGGGCACGTCCGCGTTCTCGGGGCGCATGGGCGAGAAGGTCGCGGCCGCAGGCGTCACGGTGGTGGATGATGGCACCCTGCCGGGACGGCGCGGTTCGCTGTCGATCGACGACGAGGGCACCACGACCCACTGCACCACGTTGATCGAGGACGGCCGCCTGGTCGGATACATGCAGGATCGGCACAACGCGCGTTTGATGGGCATGGCGCCGACCGGCAACGGCCGCCGCGAATCGTTCGCGCACCTGCCGATGCCACGCATGACCAACACGTACATGCTGGCCGGCGGGCGCGATCCCGCGGAAATCATCGCCTCGGTGGACCGCGGCCTGTACGCGGTCAACTTCGGCGGCGGGCAGGTCGACATCACCAACGGCAAGTTCGTGTTCTCGGCGAACGAGGCCTACCTGATCGAACACGGCAAGGTCACGCGACCGGTCAAGGGCGCGACGCTGATCGGCTCCGGCCCCGACGTGCTGACCCGCGTGGCGATGATCGGCAACGATTTGAAGCTCGACGAAGGCGTGGGGGTGTGCGGCAAGGAAGGCCAGAGCGTGCCGGTCGGGGTCGGAATGCCCACGACGAAAGTCACCGCGATGACGGTGGGCGGCACCGCTGCGTGACGGCCCCGAATGGGAGGTAGGAGCCTGCGTGCAGGGCGAGGTCGGGCGTTTACGCGATGCCAGTGGCATCGTGTGGCCGACCGAGCGGCCGGCCAGGGATTGCCGGACCGGTGCCCCGCGCCAAGGATGGCTGCTTGCGAAGATATTGGTCGCGAGCACGCTCGCTCCTACGGTTGCTCCGCGTCGATTTTACGCAGCAATCGAAACAACTCCCGTTGCGCACGCGCCGGCTTGCCGGTTTCGCGTTCGCGCCGCGCCTGCCGGATCAGCGCGCGCATGCGCTGGCGGTCGGCGTCCGGGTGTTCCGCGATGAATGAAGTCAACGCGGCATCCCCTTCTTCGCCCAGCAGCTTTTCGCGCAGGGTTTCGGCCCGGTGCAGTTCCGCCGCTTCGCGCGCACCCGCGGCGCGATCATTGGCCAGGGCGGACCGCGCCGAGGCGAAGGCTTCCTCGTCGTGCGCACGCATGCGCTTGGCCAGGTGCGCGAGTTGGCGCTTGTGGGCGATGTGCGAAGGCGTGCGCTGGACTTCGGCCAGTTCGTCGCGGACATCATCCGGCAAGCCCAGCTTGTCGAGTCGCGCGGGAGGCAATTCCGACAATGCCCTGGCGAGCGCCAGCACGTCCAGCGCGCCGCGCCGGCGCGCGCTGCGGCTGGGGCGGTCGGGTTCGGGCTGCTCGTGCACGGGCATGCGCGTTATAGTCGAAGGCTTGCAAGCGAACGTCAATGCGTAAGGCGCCACGCCGGCGCATGCAGGGTCCGGTTTGGTCTTCGCCTTCGCAGAAGCAACATGGATCCCGGCTTTCGCCGGGACGGCGAGTACGGAGATCCTTTTGAATAGCGTCATTTCGCCCGACAACACCTTGGCCGAGCTCGACCGACTGGCGGAGCTTGCCGAGGACGTGATTCGTCGCGCACGCGCCGCGGGCGCTTCACAGGCCGCGGTGTCGGCCAGCGTCGACACCGGTCTTTCCGTCACGACGAGGCTCGGCGAAGTCGAAACCGTGGAACGCAATCGCGACCGCGGATTCGGCCTGACGGTTTATTTCGGCCAGCGCAAGGGCAACGCCTCGACCGCGGACCTGAAGCCGGCGTCGATCGATGCAACGATCGAGCAGGCATGCGCCATCGCGCGTTACACCGAACCGGACCCGTACGCGGGGTTGGCGGATGCCGAGCGGATGGCCACCCGTTTCCCCGACCTCGACCTGTGGCATCCGTGGGACCTGGATGTCGATCGGGCGATCGAGATCGGCCGCGAAGTCGAAGCCGCGGGGCGTGCCGATTCCAGGATCGCCAATTCGGAAGGCGCGACCGTGCAGCGCGGCGAAGGCATTGGCGTGTACGCCAACTCCCACGGCTTCGTCGGACGCGAGCGCGGGACCCATCATTCCGTGTCCTGCTCGTTGATCGCGGGCAAGGGCGATGCGATGCAGCGCGACGGCTGGTACGAGTACGTGCGCAACCCGACCCTGTTTCCGGAATTCGCGCGCATCGGCACGACCGCCGCGGAGCGCGCCACGGCACGGCTGGGCGCACGCAAGCTTTCCACGCGCAACTGCCCGGTCCTGTTTGCCCCGGACGTCGCACGCTCGTTGCTGGGGCACCTGATCGCGGCGGTGAGTGGCGGATCGTTGTATCGCCGCTCCAGCTTTCTGCTCGACCACGCGGGCAAGGCGGTGCTGCCCGGGTTCGTGGACGTGCTCGAACAACCGTTGCTGCCGGGCGGCCACGCGTCCACGGCGTTCGACGCGGAGGGGGTCGCCACGGGACCGTCGGCGCTGGTCGAATCGGGCGTGCTGCAACGCTACGTGCTCGGCAGCTATTCGGCGCGCAAGCTGGGATTGACCACGACCGCCAATGCCGGGGGTGTCCACAACCTCGTCGTTCCGCCTGGGTCGGTCGACGGCGGGCAACCGGAATTCGGCGGGCTGCTGCAGCGCATGGGCAGCGGGCTGGTGGTGACCGAGTTGATCGGGCAGGGCGTATCCATCGTGACCGGTGACTATTCGCGCGGTGCCGCGGGTTTCTGGGTCGAGAACGGCGAAATCGCCTTCCCGGTGCAGGAGGTCACCATCGCCGGCAACCTCCGCGACATGTTCATGGACATGCAGGCGATCGGTACGGACGTCGATCCGCGCTCGTCGATCCTGACCGGCTCGATCCTGGTCGGGAAGATGACGGTTGCGGGCGACTGATCGGCCCGGGCCGGCCTCCCGATTCGGGTGCTTGACACGCGCTGCCGGGTCGGTGACAGTCATCGCGCGGTCCGCCACCGTCCATCATTCGAGGGAGACCAGCGATGAGCGTCCCACCGGAATCCGTCACCCCACCTGCGTCTTCGCCTTCCGCCGGACCGGGCCAGCCGTCCACCGGCGTGCCCAGTGCGGAAGAACGCCAATGGGCCATGTTCGCCCACCTGTCCGCGCTGCTCGGCGGCATCATCACCGGCTGGATCGGCGGCTGGGGCTGGTTCCTGGGCCCGCTGATCATCTGGCTGGTGAAGAAGGACACGATGCCGTTCGTGAACGACCAAGCCAAGGAAGCCCTCAACTTCAACATCACGGTCGCCATCGTCTTCGTGATTCTCACGATCCTGGGCGTCGTGACCCTTGGCGTCGGGTTCCTGATTGCCTTGCCGCTGATGGTCATCGTCGGCATCGCGGCGCTGGTCTTCATCATCCTGGCCGCAATCAAGGCCAACGAAGGGGTGGCGTATCGCTACCCGTTCACGTTGCGATTGATCAAGTGACTGCAGGATGCACTCATTCCGTGCAGCCCATGGAGGGGCGTTGACACGGGACCCATGGTCGGCGCACTGGCATTCCGGTGCGCCCGTATCGCGCTCAGGGCTCTTCTGACGGCGCGAACGGTTGCGCGCCGGCAGGATGCTCCGGGTCGAGCAACAGCTTGACCCGGGCCTCCGCCTGTTCGAGCGCCGCCTGGCAACTGCGAAACAGCGCGATACCGCGCTCGAACGAACCCAGCGATTCATCCAGGCTCAGTTCCCCGCTTTCCATGTTCGCCACCAGTTGCTCGAGTTCGTTCAGCGACTGCTCGAACCGTGCAACCGCGTCGCGGTCGCCCGGCTCCGCGGTGGGCGTGGTGGATGACTTGGGCATGCGGGCAAATTAGCGCAGCGTGCGCGGCGAATCAATCGGAAAGCGCACCGCGGTGCTTGCAAGTTTTGACCGGCGCAATGAAAATTGAGCGTTCACCTTGGTGGATGCCGGCTTGTCGATGGCCGGCCGGCGGGTCGCCCCGGTTGGCCGACCCGGCAGTTTCTTGTGGTGGACGTAGCTCAGCTGGTTAGAGTCCCGGATTGTGATTCCGGTTGTCGTGGGTTCGAATCCCATCGTCCACCCCATTTTTGTACAATGTGGAGTTTGCGGGCCGTTAGCTCAGTTGGTAGAGCAGGAGACTCTTAATCTCTTGGTCCTAGGTTCGAGTCCTAGACGGCCCACCATTTTCTTTCGCGGGAATGCCCTCGCCCTTTGGCCCTCCGCAGGGGCAGAGGGAAATGACCATCGCGCTGCGCGCGATACCTTGTTGAGTTGGAGCCGGGCGAAAGTGGCGGAACTGGCAGACGCGCTGGATTTAGGTTCCAGTGGGCTAACCCCCGTGCGGGTTCGAGTCCCGCCTTTCGCACCACGGAGCTCTGCCCAGGGATGGGGGCTTTGAGCTCTGCCCGGGGCCGGAAGCCCTGAAGTTTCGAGCGGGAATGGCGGCCGCGGCCTTTTCCCATCCCGCAACAGCGACCAACGAGTTTGCAGTCTTGAACACCGTCATGAACACGCAAGACCCGAATCAGACATCAGGAGCCGCAATGCAAGTGTCCCTGGAAAACACCGGCAAGCTCGAACGCAAGCTGACGGTCAAATTCCCCGCCGAGCAGTTCGAGTCCAAGGTGCGCCAGCGCATTTCCGAACTGGGACGCAGCGTGCGTTTGAAGGGGTTTCGCCCGGGCCGGGTTCCGGCCAAGGTCATCGAGCAGCGCTTCGGCGAACAGGTCCGCGGCGAGGCCTTGTCCGACCTGATAGGCAGCACCTTCCGCGAGGCCGTGCAGCAGCAGAACCTGCAGCCGGTCGCCAATCCCAACATCGATACCGACGGCAAGCCGAAGGACGGCGAGATTGCCTATACCGCCACCTTCGAAGTCATGCCGGAATTGCCGAGCGTGGACGTGGCAATCATCAGGATCGATCGCCCCCGGGCCGAGGTCGGCGAGACCGACATCGACAACATGATCGAAACCCTGCGCGTGCAGCGCCGATTGTTCGAGAAGGTGGCGCGGCCTGCGGCCGACGGGGACATGGTCATCGTCGATTACGCGGCGCAGGCCGATGATTTCCGTCATCCTGCCGAAGGCCGTGAACGTGCGGCGACGGTACTCGGGGGCAACGGTGCGCTGGCGGTGTTCGACAGCGCGCTCAAGGGCCACTCGGCCGGCGAGGAACTGTCCTTCGAGGCGGAGTTCCCGCCCAACTTCCCGATCCCGCAACTTGCGGCGAGGAAGGCGCATGTCGACCTGCGGATCGGCGAGGTGCAGGAGGGCAAAATCCCGGCCGTGGACGAGACCTTCATCCGCAACTTCGGGATCGCCGACGGCACGCGGGAGACATTCCGCAACGAAGTCCGCGCCAACCTCGAACGCGAACTGGACAATGCCCTGCGCGCGCGCCTGCGCAACGAGGTCGGCAGCAAGCTCGCCGCGACCTACGCCGACGTCGACGTGCCGAAGGTGCTGGAGAATGCGGAGTCCGAATCGCTGGTCCGTGCGGCGATGGGCAACCCTTCGGGCGACCAGCCGATCCCGGCGGCGGCCATGGAAGCCGCCCAGCCGATCGCGCGCCAGCGGGTGATTTCCGGACTGTTGCTGCGCCAGATTGCGCAGAGCAACAACCTGCGGGTCGACAACCGCAAGGTCAACGAGCAGATCGCCAAGATTGCTTCGACCTACGAGGAGCCCGAGCAGGTCGTTGAACTCTACCGCAGCAACCCCCAGATGATGGAGAACGTGCGCACTTCCGTGCTCGAGGACCAGGTTTCCGAATGGGTGGCCGAACACGCGGACACCACCGACGTGACCCTGAGTTTCGACGAGGTGATGCACCCGCAGAACACTGCGACTTGAAGCAGGTCGGCCCAGTCCGCTTCCATCCACGAGAGAACTCCATGCATTCCCACGAAAAGCAGGACATCAAGAACCTCAACCTCGTCCCGATGGTGGTCGAGCAGACTTCGCGCGGCGAGCGGTCCTATGACATCTACTCGCGCCTGCTGAAGGAACGCATCATCTTCCTGGTCGGGCCGATCGACGACAACGTCGCCAATCTGGTCGTCGCCCAGATGCTGTTCCTGGAGTCCGAGAATCCGGACAAGGACATCAGCCTGTACATCAACAGCCCCGGCGGTGCGGTGACCGCGGGCCTCGCGATCTACGACACCATGCAATTCGTCAAGCCGGACGTCAGCACCATGTGCACCGGCCAGGCGGCCAGCGCGGGTTCGCTGCTGCTGATGGCGGGCACCAAAGGCAAGCGTTATGCGTTGCCCAATTCGCGCATCATGATCCACCAGCCCTCGGGCGGCGCCCAGGGCCAGGCCACCGACATCGAGATCCAGGCCAAGGAAATCCTGTTCGTGCGCAAGCGCCTGAACGAAATCTACGCCCACCACACCGGACGCCCGGTCGAGGAGATTTCCCACGACATGGAGCGCGACCGGTTCATGAGCCCGGTCGAGGCGAAGGAATACGGCCTGATCGACACGGTCGTCGAGCGGCGCCCCGAAGTGTCGGTGAAATCGGCCTGACGCACCTTCTGCAACCACCCGTTTTTCCAGAACTTTCTGGCGCAATTCCGAACGCCGGCCGGCGTCGGACGGACGCTCCGGCTGTGTTATGCTGCGCCTGCAACCGGGGTTGACCCATGATGTATCGCATCCCTGATCGACGGAGCACGCAATGAGCGAGGACCGGCCCGGCCGCGGCACTGAGGGCGGCAAGATTCTGTACTGCTCGTTCTGCGGGAAGAGCCAGCACGAGGTCCGCAAGCTGATCGCGGGTCCGAGCGTGTTCATCTGCGACGAATGCGTCGAACTGTGCAACGACATCATCCGCGAGGAACTGGAAGAAAAGGCCGCATCCGGCCGCACCCAGTTGCCGAAGCCGCGCGAGATCATGGAGACGCTCGACCAGTACGTGATCGGGCAGACCCGCGCCAAGAAGTCGCTGGCGGTGGCGGTGTACAACCACTACAAGCGGATGGAGTCGCGCGCCAAGAACGATGACATCGAGCTGGCCAAGTCCAACATCCTCCTGATCGGCCCGACCGGCAGCGGCAAGACCCTGCTGGCCGAGACCCTGGCGCGGATGCTCAACGTGCCGTTCACGATCGCCGATGCCACCACGCTGACCGAGGCGGGTTATGTCGGCGAGGACGTCGAGAACATCATCCAGAAGCTGCTCCAGAAGTGCGACTACGACGTAGAGAAGGCGCAGACCGGCATCGTCTATATCGACGAGATCGACAAGATCTCGCGCAAGAGCGAGAACCCTTCGATCACCCGTGACGTCTCGGGCGAGGGCGTGCAGCAGGCGCTGCTGAAACTCATCGAAGGCACGGTCGCCTCGGTACCGCCGCAGGGCGGCCGCAAGCATCCGCAGCAGGAGTTCCTGCAGGTCGACACCCGCAACATCCTGTTCATGTGCGGCGGCGCGTTTTCCGGTCTGGAAAAGGTCATCCAGCAGCGTTCGGAATCGACGGGGATCGGTTTTTCCGCCGAGATCCGCAGCAAGGAGCGCAAGCAGAACGTCGGCACGTTGCTGGCCAACGTCGAGCCCGAAGACCTGGTCAAGTACGGCCTGATTCCGGAATTCGTCGGCCGCCTGCCGGTGGTCGCCACGCTGGACGAGCTGGACGAGGACGCGCTGGTCAAGATCCTCACCGAGCCGAAGAACGCGATCACCAAGCAGTTCAAGAAAATGTTCGACATGGAAAACGTCGAGATCGATTTCCGCCCGGATGCCCTGAACGCAATCGCCAAGCGCGCCATCAAGCGCAAGACCGGCGCGCGCGGCCTGCGCACGATCCTCGAGGGCGTGTTGCTCGACACGATGTACGAACTGCCCTCGCTCGAACACGTCAGCAAGGTCGTCGTGGACGAGGCGGTGATCAACGGACAGGCCGAACCCTACCTGATCTATCGCGGCAACCTGCAGCAGCAGTCGCGCGCCGAAGGCGACGCCGCCTGACGCGTTTTCGTCATCCCGGCGCAGGCCGGGATCCATGGTCTTCTGTAGGTTGGGTTGACGCCGGCTTGATCGGCGGAAGCCCAACATCTCGCCAACATGTGTTGGGCTTCGCGGATGGAGTCCGCTCAACCCAACCTGCGGAAGCCGATGCAGCAAGACCGTTGGAACGGGTGGGCGACAGTTTGTAGCTTGGGTTGACGCCGGCTTTATCGGCGGAAGCCCAACACTTCGCCAACATGTGTTGGGTTTCGCGGATGGAGCCCGCTCAACCCAACCTGCGGAGGCCAATGCAGCAAGACCGTTGGAACGGGATGAATTGTAGGTTGGGTTGACGCCGGCTTGATCGGCGGAAGCCCAACGTCACCCTTGCGCCAGCGCGCGTTCCGCATGGGCCTTGATGGTCCTGACCATCGAGGCGAGACCGTTGGAGCGGGTCGGCGACAGATGCTTGCCGAGCCCGATCGCGTTGATGAAGGCCGGGTCGGCATCGATGATTTCGCGCGCGCTGCGCCCCGAATACACGCGCAGGAGCAGGGCGACCAGCCCCGACACGATGGCCGAATCGCTGGCCGCGCGCAGGTCGAGTTTGCCGGCGTCCCCCGTCACCACGATCCATACCTGCGACTGGCAACCGTCGACCTTGTTGGCGTCGATCATTTCCCCCTCGGCCAGTGGCGACAGCTTGCGGCCGACATCGATCAGGTACTGGTAGCGCCCGGTCCAGTCGTCGAAGAAACCGAATTCCTCGACGATTTCGCGTTGCGCATCGATGGCGGTGTTGACGGCGAGATCGTTCATGTGCGGATTATCGCGCGGCATGGCCTGGTGCGTCGAACGGCGGTTCAGCGTTCCGCCGCTTTCCAGCGCGTGCCCTGCGGGCCATCCTCGATGGCGATGCCCATGGCCGCGAGTTCGTCGCGGATCGCGTCGGCGCGCGCGAAGTCGTGGGCGGCGCGGGCGGTTTGACGGGCTTCGATCAGGCTTTCGACGCGTGCGGCATCCGCTTCTCCGGCGCCGCGCTTGAACCATGCTTCCGGATCCTGCTGCAGCAAACCCAGCAGCGCGCCGCCGGCGAGCAACGCGGCCTTGGCTTGGCGGCGCTCCCCACTCGATCCGGCTCGCCGCGCCGCGTCCGCCAGCCTGGCCAGCTCCGCCAGGGCCTCCGGCGTATTCAGGTCGTCCAGCAACGCATTTTCGAGATTCTCCGGAATGTCGCCGTTGGCAGCGGTTGCGTCGACATCGGAAAGGTCGCGCAGCACGCCATACAGCCGATCCAGCGTCGCGATGCTTTGCCCGATCAACGCATCCGACCAGTCCAGTGGTTGCCGATAGTGCGCGCTCAGCAATGCGTAGCGGATTGCCTCGGGCGGATGCTGTTGCAGCATGGCGTGCAATTGCCTGACGTTGCCGACCGACTTGCTCATCTTGGCGCCGCCGAAGGTCAGCATGCCGTTGTGTAGCCAGTAGCGCGAGAAGGTCTTCCCACCATGCGCACAGGTCGATTGCGCGATTTCGTTTTCGTGGTGCGGGAACACCAGGTCCACGCCGCCGGCGTGGATGTCGATGGTTTCGCCGAGGTGCGCGGCCGCCATCGCCGAACATTCGATGTGCCAACCCGGTCGGCCGCGCCCCCACGGACTGTCCCAGCCGGGCAAATCCGGCGTGGACGGCTTCCACAACACGAAATCGGTTGGGTTGCGTTTGTAGGGCGCGACTTCGACGCGGGCGCCGGCGATCATCTCGTCGGTGTCGCGACCGGACAGTGCGCCGTAGTCGGGGTAGGAGCCCACGTCGAAAAGCACGTGCCCGTCGGCCACGTAGGCGTGGCCGGACGCGATCAGCGCCTCGCACATCGCGACGATGGGGCCGATGTGTTCCGTGGCCAGCGGTTCGACGTCCGGCGCTGCGACGCCGAGTTTCGCCATGTCTTCGCGGTAGACCGCGGCGTACTTCCCGGTGATCGCCGCGATCGGGACGCCCGTCTCGCGCGCGGCGGCATTGATCTTGTCGTCGACGTCGGTAATGTTGCGTACATACACCAGCTTCGGATATTCCCGGCGCAACAGGCCCGCCAGCACGTCGAATACCACCGGTCCCCGTGCGTTGCCGATGTGCACGCAGCTGTATACGGTGGGGCCGCACAGATACATCGTCACCCGCTCCGCATCGGCGGGCTCGAACGGCTCGATGCGGCGGGTCAGCGAGTTGTGGAGGCGCAGGGTCATTGCGGGACTGCGGCGTCGATAATTGGCAAATAATCAAGCAATTTTATCAGGTTGCATTCACTGCTTGAGCGTTGATTCAGCATGAGGATGGTCCAATGGGTCCCAGTTTCCGGATGGCCCGTGGGCCCGCAAGACTTCGGGGGAAGATGCGCCATGTCCAAGATGCCGATTGTGCCGCTTTTGCTGGCTTTTGCCGCAACGGCGAATGCACAAACTTATCCGCCACCGCCGGCTCCTTCGGCGCAGGCCGCCAATATCCGCTATGGCTGGGCGGAGGTGTTGCGGGTGGATCCGGTGTATGCCACGGTGGCCGCGCCCCCGCAGCAACAGTGCTATCCCCAGACCGTGACCAGGCGCGACGACAACCATACCGGGGGAACGGTGCTGGGTGCGATCGTCGGCGGCGTACTCGGCAATACCGTCGGCAAGGGCGACGGGCGCAAGGCGGCCACCGTGGCTGGTGCCGTGGCCGGTGGCGCGATCGGCAATCGTGTTTCCGCGGCGCACGACCGAAACTACACCACCCAGCAAACTGTCTGCCACCCGGTCGACAACTACGCGCCCCAGCAGCAGATCGTGGCCTACGACGTCGAATACCGCTATCGCGGCGAGGTGTACATGTCGCGGGTGCCGTACGATCCCGGCGAGCGCCTGCGGGTCCGGGTAAGCGTCGCGCCGGCTGACTGAGTGCGATCGTCCTGATCGCTGCTTCGTTCGAGCCTTGGTTACATGTCGTTTCTTGCGTGCATGGCACATCAGGACGCCCATCCATGGCCTGACTGTTCAACAACAGCTGCTCCGGACGAAGTTGCTCGAAGATGGCGCCCCGTTGCATCCGGGCCGGAGCCCGGACAATCGGCCGGGCAGGCGTCGCACGCGTTCGTGTTCCGCAGATCGACGAAGACCCGGCCAGCGTGCCGGGGTTTTTTGCGTCTCGCGCAATGGCAAGCCGCCATCGTCATCCCCGCCGATGATCGGCCGCGCTGCGCGCGACATGTGATCCGTATCGCGAGCAGGCGCGCTCCTGCAAACGGATGCGTCCCGTTGCGCGCCTTTCGCAGGAACCGGGCTGCCGGCGATCGATGGTCCGATCGCGCGCAGGTGCGCTCCTGCCTCAGAACGACATGAAGTACCCGCCGTTCACCGGGATGTTGGCGCCGGTGATGAATCCGGCGTCGTCGGCGGTGAGAAATGCGACTGTACGCGCGATTTCCGACGGTTCACCAAGGCGCCCGACCGGAATCTGCGCGACGATCTGGGCGCGGATGTCCTCCGGGACCTTCATCACCATTTCGGTGGCGCAATAGCCGGGCGACACGCTGTTGACGGTGACGCCTTTTTTCGCGACTTCGCGTGCCAATGCCATCGTGAAACCGTGCATGCCGGCCTTGGCGGCGGAATAGTTGGTCTGGCCGAACTGGCCGGTCTGGCCGTTGACCGAACTGATGTTGACGATGCGGCCGAAGCCGCGTCCGGACATGCCGTCCACCACGTTGCGGCACATGTTGAACACGCTGTCGAGGTCGACGTTCATCAGTTCCGACCACTGGTCCGGACTCATTTTCTTCAGCGAGGTGTCGCGGGTGATGCCGGCGGCATTGACCACGATGTCGACGCTGCCCCAGGTATCGGCGACGTGGGTGACCAGATCGGCGCAAGCGTCGTAGCTCGCCACGTCAACGGGTGCGAACACGATGCTGCCGTCGTACTCTTTCGTTTCTTCGCGGAACGCGGCGAGGCGGTCCTGGCGGCTGCCGAGGTCCGCGGCGATGACCTGGCGCCCGTCGTGCGCAAGTCGCTTGCAAATGGCCGTACCCAGCCCCCCGATGCCGCCGGTCACGACGGCTACACGCTTTGTCATGGGAATCTCCGAGAAATGCGGCGCAGCGGCATGTGTTGCGCCGCAGCAATCATTGGGATGGTACGAAGCCCGGGACGGGGTGTCAACGGCGCTTTTTGCGGGGCTTGGCCTCACCCGGATCGGCTGGTGCCTCGGGCTTGGCGTCGGGTGCCGCGCCGGGTTGCATCGACTTCCAAAGTTCGAGATTGCGCTCGGTGACCTCGTTCAGCATCGACCACGGCGTCTGGCCGAGGAGGTTGTTCAACTGGTCGCGGAACTTGTGCTGCTGTTCCAGGAACACCTTGAGGCTGTTCTCGAGATAGCCGCCCACGAAGCCCTGCATGGCATCGCCATAGAAGCGGATGATCTGGGAGAGCAGCGTGGTCGAGAAGATCGGCTGGCCGTGCTGCTCGTGCTCGGCGATGATCTGCAGCAGCACCGCGCGGGTCAGATCCTGGTTGGTCTTGGCGTCCCGGACCTCGAAGTTCTCGCCGGACAGCACGAGCTGGCGCACCTCTTCCAGCGTGATGTAGCTGGAAACGCGCGTGTCGTAGAGACGGCGGTTCGGGTATTTCTTGATGACGCGCGGTGATGCCATGCCGCAAAACTACCACGGCGTGCGGCAGCGCACCAGCGCCGGCACGATACACTCAGGGTGACTGCGGACCGCCGTCGCGGGTGGTTTCACCGAGCGGCAGCACGATGTGCCCGCACAACTCGTTCAGCATCTCGGCGGCCGCGATATAGATGCCGACAACCGCGGTGACCAGACCGAGGTAGCCGCCCAGAACGTTCAACGCGTCGAGGTGGATCCATGCGCCCAGCGCGTACGCGAGCAGCGCAAGGCACAGGCCGGCCGTGAACAACATGCGGGCCACGCCATTCTTGCAGGCTGCGATCCAGATGCAAAACGCAAGGAAGGCCCACACCACGTAATACCAGCCCAGCCAGCCCTGCGAAGGTTCGACGAATCCCGCGGACAGGCTGCGCTGCGCCAGCCCGGCCACCCACCAGTAGGCCGCGAAGCCCAGGAACAGCACCGTGTCGAGGGTGTTCGCGCGCAGGCTCTTGAGGATTCCCGCGATCGCCAGGACGCAACCGCCGAGCACGATCATCAGGGGCTGGAGCAGGACGGCGTTCTCGTCCGGCCTGAACCAGTCGGCGGGAGCCATGCTCGCAAGCCACAGGGTCACCGCAAATGCGCCGTATCCCAGTGCCGAAATGTTTGCGGTTCTGTTCATGCCGGACTCCATCCGCGTTTGCGCCGATCGAAGGACGTTCAGCCAACGCAGCGGGCGGTTCCGGATGATTATCGACACGCCGTGTGTAGAAACGGTCACGATCACGCCCGCACCGGCAGCGGGGCGTGTTCACCGCAAAATCATTCGGCGGCGGCGGGATCCGGCGGCAGGACGGCGTCGTTCGAGCCGGGGGCCCGCAGCATGCGGGCAGGAATCGCGAATTCGACGTCGCGTTGCTCCAGCAGGTCGATGATTTCGAGGTTGATGCGCTGCTGGATGTCGCAATACAGGGTGAAGCCAGGATCGAGCACGTAATAGACGAATTCGAACTCGAAACCCCAATCGCCGAATGCGCGGAAGTGGCCACGATCGAGGCGCGTCTTGTCCTCGGCGGTGATGATGGCGCGGGTGCGCTCTGCGATCGCCTCGAGGTCCTTGCCCGGGGTGCCGTACGGCACGCGGAAGCCGAACACCACGCGGCGCTCCTGCATCCGCGTGTAGTTGTGGATCAGGTCCTTCAACAGCACCGAATTCGCAATCGCGAGTTCCTCGCCCGACAGGGAGCGGATCCGGGTGGACTTGACGCCGACCTTGGTGACGGTGCCGAGGTCATCGCCGAAGGCGATGAATTCGCCGACCTCGAACGGCTTGTCCAGCCCGATGCTGATCGACGCGAACAGGTCGCCAAGCACGTTCTGCAGCGCCAGCGCGACCGCCACGCCGCCCACGCCGAGGCTGGCGACGAACGCGGTGATGTTGACGCCCCCGCCGGCCAGCAACGCCAGCACCAGGGTGATCCACACCACGAACTGTACGGCCCAGGTGAGCACCCCGAGCATCACCGGGTTGGGGTGGTGCGTCCTGTCGTGCTCTGCGGGGTAGCGCAACGCCGACACCAGCAGCGCGCTGACCCAGAACGCGACCTGGATGCCGACCAGCGCCCACGTCGCGAGCCGCACGTAGTCGTGCGGGCCCCTGGCCCCCGGCGCCGCGTCGCCGAGCTGCAGGAATGCGAGTGCCACGGCAATGGCAATCAGCAGCAACAGCCAGCCCCGGGTGGCCTTGACGACCGCGGCGGCGATCGTGATGCCGGGTCGTCGCGTGCGGCGGGCGAGATGGGCGAGGCGTGCGCCCAGCAACGCGGCCACGCCCTGCGCGACGATGTAGCCGAGCAGTGCGCCGCCGGCAGCAATGGCCCAGGCGAGCATGGAATTGCCGAGCCATTCGGTGTGTTGCAGCCAATGTTCCATCGTCGGGTGGTTGCCTCCGTCGTTGATCGGGTGTGCGTCAGCCGGGACTATGGGTTTGTGCGTCCGCGCCCGCCCGCGTCTGGAATACGCGTTGCATGATGAAATCGGCGGTCACCGGCTCGCCGCTCAACAGCATCGCCGCCAGCTCGCCTCCCAGGATCTGCGGCGCGATCACCACGTCCGGCTGCACCAGCTTCACCCTCGCCAGATGGTGGGCGTCGTTGACCGCTGCGACGGTGCGCGCGCTGCCGCGCAGTTCCCGGACCGCCAGCACCACGAACGCATTTTCGGAATCGTCGTCCAGCATCGCCAACACCGCCTGCGCCTTGTCGGCGCCGGCCTTGCGCAGGACGTCCGCGTCGCTGGACTCACCGATGACGACGTCCACGTCCCCCGGCAGCCCCGTTTCGGGTTCCCGCCGCAGCAGTCGGGTGACGGGTTGCCCGCGGCTTGCCAACTCGCGCCACGTGTTGAGGGCCAGCGACGAATCGCCGATGACGACGAAATGATTTTCGCGAAGCATACGGGAACCCTTCCTGTCGACGATGCGTTGGAAACTGCGGGTCACCAGCGGTGCGATCACCGCGGTCAGCGACGTTGCGAACACCGCGACGCCGAGCACGATGATCGACACCGCAAACAGTTTCGCCTCGGCGGTTTGCGGGATGATGTCACCATAACCGACCGTGCTCATGGTAACCATCGCGTAGTACAGCGCGGTGACGAGGTCGGTGATGGGCGGCTTGAAATCCGAACCGAGGTAGAAGGTGCCGAAGGTCGCGTAGATCAGCAGCATCACGACCGAGGTCAGCGCGAACAGGGTGCTGGCGGCGACGCTGGACCGGTCGAACTGGCGCCACGCGAATCCCAGCAGCGCGAGCATCAGGACGAAATAACCGAGCAGCAGGTGGGCATGCGGATGGTGGCCGAAAAACATGCTGGCGGCGGCTGCCGCGGCCAGCAGCAGCGCCATCGCCCACGCGAGCCGCGAGCGCAACAGCAGCCCCAGCGCCATGACCAGCATCCCGACGCCGATCAGCAGTGGCGGCAGCAGTGCGGGATGCAGTCCCTGGCCGCCGCCCAGCAAACGCGCGACGATGTCCTGCCAGTGCCGACCGAGGTCGGCCTGCAACAGCCACAGTCCGCCGAGCCCGAGCAGGATGGCCAGCGGCACGTGCGGAAACCAGTGTTCGCCGCCGATCCGCTTGTGCAGTTCCTGGAGCCGGTTGCGCAGCAATTGGGTCGGGCTGGGCTGCATCTTGGCGGGTGGTCGGCGCTGGGATCGGGAGCGGCGGTACGGGGTGCCGGATGGTGCCGGAGGGTGCTGCGCACGATAGCAAGTGGCGTGGCGCGCGTCGAATCACCGCATGTCGAATCACCGCATGGCGATACGCAGGAATTCGCAGGGCGGTCGATCGACGAATTCACGTCGCACGTACGCGAACAAGTCGCGCTGGCTGCCGAACGGCAGTTCCGCCATCGCCGCGTCGAACGGGAGCCAGCGGAATGCGGAATGCTCCCCGTTGAGATGCACCACGGCATCCGCGGCGACCATCGCGACGAAGGCGGGCACGACTTCGATGCAGTCGTCGGCCGCGGAATAGAACTGCTCGCAGAAGCTGGTGGCATAGAGGCGCTGCGGCACCAACCCGGTTTCCTCGGCCAGCTCCCGGCACGCGGCCTGCCGGCCTGTCTCGTCCGGCTCGACGTGTCCGGCGACGTAGCTCCACGCACCGTTCAGGTATTTGGCTGCGCGCCGCAACAGCAGGACCTGTTGCGGGTCGGTGTCCCCCCGGATGGCGACGACCGAGACCATGTTGCAGCGTATCGCGAGTCCGGGCATGCTTCGGCGCGTCGGATCGATCACGCGCCAGTGTGGGCGCGCTGCAATGGAATTGCCAGTACCGCGTCCAATCGCGCAGCGATGGCTTCCAACCCGGTCCGAGGTGTCACAATGAGTATTCCCAGCGTTGCGCTCCGCAACAGATCCCCGACCGTGATGCGTGCCGTCGGCGCGATCGTCGTGGGCGGCCTGCTCGCGGGCACCATCGACGTGGGGGCGGCGGCGTTGATCACGATGCTCGACCCGCGGGTCATCCTGCGTTTCATCGCCGGCGGCGTCCAGGGCAAGGCCGCGCTGCAGGGTGGCGCCGCGAGCGCGTGGCTGGGGTTGCTGCTGCAGTGGGGCATGTCGTTGCTGATCGCGGCGATCTTCGTGGTGGCGGCCTTGCGGATGCGCTGGCTGACGGCAAGCCCGGTCCTGGCCGGGCTGGCCTATGGCGTCGTGGTGTTCTTCGTGATGAATTACGTGGTGATGTTTTTCTCCGCCTGGCATCGCATCAACCATTTCACCGCCGCGACATTCGTCGAGAATCTCGCCGCGATGCTGCTGTTCGGTTTGATCGTTGCGTTCAGCGCGCGTCGGTTCCTTGGTGGCACGGCGGCTTGACCGCGGGTTCGTCCCGTAGTGGCGCCGGGATCCGCGTTCGATGCCGGCCGGCTGTCGGGCAGCCCGTTGCCATGACGATTGCCCCATGCAAACCCGGCCGGGTCGGCGTAAAAGAGGGATTTTGACCAGCGTGAATCATGCGCGCGTGGATCGCGCGGCGCATTCGCGTCCTGACCGGAGGGGTTGGCGATGAATCAGTCGAAGCTGCACAGGTTCGGGGTGGCGTTGGCGTGCCTCGCGTTGACGTGCGCGGCGGGTGCCGCGACGCCGCCCCCAGATGCCCCGGCCGGGAGCGGCATGCTCGGCTTCACCGCCGATGGCGCCGCGCGGCAACGCAGCCTCGAGAAGCAATTCGATGCGTTGCTGAGCGCAAGCGACATGCGCGGCTGGCTGGAGCAGTTGTCGTCCAAACCCAACCAGGTCGGCTCGCCGCACGACAAGGCCAATGCCGAATTCCTGCTCGCGCAGTTCAAGCAGTGGGGCTGGGACGCCCACATCGAGACCTTCGACGTGTTGTATCCGACGCCGACGCACGAGCTGGTGGAACTCGTCGCGCCGACGAAGTTCAAGGCGACGTTGCACGAGCCGCCGGTCAAGGGCGACCGCACGTCCGCTTTGCCGGGCGCACTGCCGCCGTACAACGTGTATGGCGCGGACGGCGATGTCACCGGCGAACTGGTGTACGTCAACTACGGCATGCCCGACGATTACAAGGAACTCGCGCGGCTTGGCGTCAGCGTCAAGGGCAAGATCGTGATCGTCCGTTATGGCGGTGGCTGGCGCGGACTGAAGCCGGAACTCGCCCACCAGCACGGTGCGATCGGCTGCCTGATCTATTCCGACCCGCGCGACGACGGTTATTTCCACAGCGACCCATACCCGAAGGGGGCGTCGCGGCCGCCCGAAGGCGTGCAGCGCGGCTCGGTGGCCAAGATGCAGCTCTACCCGGGAGATCCGACCACCCCCGGTTATGCGTCGACGCCCGGCGCCAAACACGTGCCGGTCGACCAGGCCAAGACCATCCTCGAGATTCCGGTGCTGCCGATTTCCTACGCCGACGCGACGCCGTTGCTCAAGGCGATGGGCGGCCCCGTGGCGCCCGAAAGCTGGCGCGGTGCGTTGCCGTTCACCTATCACGTCGGCGCGGGCCCGGCCAGGGTGCACATGGTCGTGAAGTCCGACTGGAGCCGCAAACCCGTCTATGACGTCATCGCGAAACTGCCGGGTTCCAGCGATGCCGAACAATGGGTGGTCCGCGGCAACCATCACGACGGCTGGGTATTCGGCGCGTTCGATCCGCTCGCCGGCACGGTCGCGCTGATGGCCGAAGCCAAGGCCATGGGGCAGCTATACAAGCAGGGCTGGCGGCCGAAGCGCACCATCGTGTATGCGAGCTGGGACGGCGAAGAGCCCGGTCTGCTCGGCTCGACCGAGTGGGCGGAGGCGCACGCGAAGGAACTCCAGGACAAGGCGGTGCTGTATCTCAACTCCGATACCAACGGGCGTGGCGTGCTGTTCGCGGGCGGCAGCCATTCCTACCAGCATCTCCTCAACCAGGTTGCAGCCGGCGTGACCGATCCTGAAACCAAAGCCAGCGTGCAACAACGCCGGCGCGCGTACATCGACGTGGAGGCTGCCAAAAAGAACGCCAAGCCGACGCTCAAGGAAACCGCCAAGCTGGCGGCCCACGGGGGCGACATCCCGATTTCGCCGCTGGGTTCCGGTTCCGACTACAGCGCGTTCCTCGAACACCTCGGCATCGGAACGTTGAACATCGGATTTGGCGGCGAGGCCGACCAGGGCGGCGTCTACCATTCCCGCTACGACTCGTTCGACCACTTCATCCGTTTCGGTGATCCGACTTTCGAATATGGCGTCGCGCTGGCGAAAGTCGCCGGACACATCGTGATGCGCACGGCCGATGCAAAAGTGTTGCCCATGCGCTTCGGCGATTTCAGCAGCACGCTGGATCGCTACGTCGACCAGATGCACAAGCAGGCGGACGAGGCGCGCAAGGCCGCCGAGGCGCAGCACAAGTTGCTCGACGCCGGGGCGTACAAACTGGCGGCCGATCCGAAGCATCCGGTGGCGCCGCCCGAGCGGCTGTCGGACGTGCCGAAGATCGATTTCGCACCACTCGATGCGGCTGCAAAGAAGTTGAAGGAGAGCGCGCAAGCCTATGAAAAGGCGTACAACGCTCGCGCCGAAAAGGGTCTCGATATCCCGACGGCACAGTTGCGGCAGATCAATCAACTGATGGGCAGTCTTGAGCAGCGTTTGCTCGATTCCGAAGGCCTGCCGGGGCGTCCCTGGTACAGGAACATGATCCAGGCGCCGGGTGAACTGACGGGCTATGCGCCGAAGGTGATTCCGGCGGTGCATGAAGCGCTGGACGCACGCGACTGGAACCGCGCAGACAAGTACGCCGCGGTGACCGCCAGGGTTCTCGACAACTATCGCGCGCAACTCGACAAGCTGACGGCCTTGTTGCAGTAGGAGCCTGCAGGCGACCAAAGTGCCGCCCGGGCCAACGGCTGCATCGTCGCGCGCACGCGTCTGCCCTGGAATGCTCTTGTGCAGGGCGCGCTTTTGCGGGGGTGCTCAAACGCGCTTCTCGTAGGAGCCGGCCGGCGCGTAGCGCCTGCTCCTTCTTTTGCCGGCGATCGATGCCACGCTCGCGCGCAGGCGCGCTCCTACGAAGAGCCGGATGCCACGGCGGGGTTTGAGTAGGAGCCTGCGTGCAGGCGACCAAGGCGCCGTCCCGAGCCAACGGCTCCATGGTCGCGCGCAGGTTGCGCGTGAGCTGCGGCGGCAGGATGATGAAGGCTCGTCACCTACCCCATGGGTGGTCACCATGCGCATCATCAAATGTATTCCGCTGCTGTTGGCTGGCTTGCTGGCCGCTTGCGCGCAACAGCCCGCCCGTGATTCGTCCGGCGGCAAGGCGCATCACGTGATCGACTACGCCCAATACGTCGAGGGCACCGTTCCCTGGTTTCACTTCTACGGCTCGCTGTACAGCTGGGACTCGAACCAGCCCGGTTACGTGGTGGTCTGGACCAGCCCGGTCCAGGCGTATCGACTGGCGCTGGTCGGCCCGTGTCTGGGATTGCAGAGGACGGGCGTCATTGGCCTGACTTCCCAGGCAGGCGAGGTGAGCTCAACCCGGGATTCCGTGATCGCCAGCGGAGATCATTGCCGGATCATGCGCATTGAACGCCTCGATGCGCGGGCAATTCAAGCGGCAAGCGCCGAGCCGAAAGCACCCGACGACGGGAAGGATGATTAGGCAAACTTTGGATTGCCCTTCATACAGGCGTATGCCGGTATCCGGCAACTGAAGGGAAGCCGGTCCAAGGTCTCAACGAGCACGCCGGTGCTGTGTGGCGGCTTCTTTCGGCAAGGACCGGCGCTCTATTCCCTGGGTACCTGCACCCGCGCGATCGTGGTGCCGTCCCCGGAGTCGCGCAGGTTCCACGACACGACGTGGGCAATGATCGTGCCGCCCGCGGGATCGGGTAGGACCTGCTCGATCTTCAGCGTTGTATCCAGGTTGAGCTGGTGGTCGCCGTACTTGTCGGTGATCGTCTGGGCCTTGTCCTTGGGCACGCTCCAGGTTTGCGCCGCAAGCGCGTTGTTGAATTTCAGGGACACCGTCTGGTCCATGGCCTTGAAGGTATAGACCGAGCCGGGCGACAGCGCGCCGATCGTGAACTCGCCGTAGGTGGGATCGTATTGGCTGAGATGGGCGTAGCTGGTCAGATGGATCACCCCGACCCCGCGCACGGCCGCCAGGCCGCCCTCGTACGCGGCCCTGACCGCGGTGCGCTGCGCAGCCTTGTCGACGCCTTTCGCATAGAGCACGCGCCGGTCCTGCTCGACCCATTGGTCGACGGGCGGCGTGATGCCGGCGAGGTCGTAATACAGGTAGACCATGGTGGGATTGTCGGGATTGCTCAGCTCGCCGGTGCGCGCGGCCAAGCTTCCTTCGGCGGCGGGCGCCGCTGTTGCCGGCGCTGCCCCTGCCTGCGAGGGTTGCGTGGACGTCCGTGGTGCGCCGCTGACCGCCGTGATCGAGGCCGGCGTGGTATCCGGCGAAGTCGTCGAAGTCGCGGGTGCGGAGGACTTTCCGCACCCGCCGAGCAGCAGCGCAAGCAACGTCAGGGCGACAGCGCCGATGCGGACCGCGTCGGTCGATGGGTTGGAACGGATGGGGGTCTTGCGCATGACGGTCTCCTTACAATTGCGGCGCTTGCGCGTTCTTGGCAGCGTCCTGCACCTGCTTGGCGCGGCGTTGCGCGTCCATCGCCTGCAATCCGTGCTTGGTCGCGGTCAATGCGTTGTAGCCGCCGGCCTCGTCGACCACGCCGACCTGCAGATACCTTGCCAGCGCGGGATTGCTGCCCAGCCGGATGATGTTTGCCGAGACGACGACGCCGCAGTCGGCCGACAGGTTCATGCCGCTGTCGGGGTCGGCAGCACCCGTGCACTGGTTGTACAACGGCGAGGTTTCGGTGATCAGCCGCCCGCGCGGATCGTAGGCCCACCTCAGGCCGCGGTAGCCGGTTCGATAACCGGAGGCTTCCTGTTGTTGTTGCGTGGGCGGACCGTATTTGTCGATCAGCGACTTGGCCACACTGTCGACGGTCGGATTCTTGCCTTCGTCGAACCATTCTTCGCGCGCCGCGCCGATGACCATTTCCTGGCCCGGCATGCCCATGGTGGTGACGAACCATTTGGATTGTCCGGGTTGCATGTCCTCGCGAACCGCATTCATGCTGCGGTCCATCGCGTTGCGCTGCATTTCCTGCATGATCTGCCGTCCGGATTTCGGCACCCGTGCTTCCGCGAAGCGCGCGCTGAAACCCTGGCGGATGGTCTGGCCATAAGTGTTGATGTCGAAGCCGCGGCCGGTATCCGGCGTGACCACCAGCAGCGGATTGCTGCACATCACCGCGTTGGCAGCCTGCTCGTAAGTGAGGCCTGGACGCACGCCGACCACGTCGTCGACCGGCGTGCCCTGGGCTGCGGGCGGAAGATCCGCGGGACAATGCACGTTGCCGCGCATGTGCGCCGCGACTTCGGTGGTGGACGCCGTCGCGGGCAGGGTGGCTGCCGCGGCCTTGGTGGCTTCCACGGATGAGGCGGGTGTCTTGCCCGAATCGGAGCCGCAGCCGGCCAGCAGCGCGGTCGCGAGCAGCAGGCTCGAGGTTATGGACGTCGTGAACGATTTCATGGCGAAAACTCCTGGCTAAACCGGGGTGGGCGTGCACTTGCTGCGCACAGACTGCGCCGCGGTTTGTTGGCAATCGGAGGTTGGTGCGTTCGGTTTCCCGTTGCTGCAGGGAAGTGGATCCTGATCCCGGTTTTCAGTCGGCTTTCTTCATCCTGCCCCAGGGCGTACTGATCGAGCCGTCGTCATTGCGCGTCAACACCAGGTCGCCTTCCGAGGAATGCAGGACGATCTTGTCGCCGTCGCTGCTGTATTTCATTTCCCGGGTCATGCCCAACAGGCTGACCCCGGCCTTGCCCGATTCGAACTTGATCGAACCCATGCCGCCTTCCCAGGTACCGCTGACACCGCCACCGCAGGCGGCCAGCAGAAGGGTGGCGAGAAGGGGTGCGAGCAGTCGCGTTCGGATATTCATGATGGTTCTCCGGTTGCGGAACAGCGGGGTTCGATATGTGTGAAAGCTGCACGCGTGTCGCTACGCGGCGCTCAAGCTGCGCTTGATGCCGAGCACTGCCAGCACGATCGCAGCCGCCAGCGAAAGATAGAAACCGAATCCGAGGTTGAACAGGTCGGCCATCTCTCCGCCGAATCGGCCCCCGATGGAATCGAGCGTATGCATCGTGGAGAAAACGGCCCACAGCACGGCGAGCAACGGGATGACCAGCGCCGACCATGCGCGGCGGTCGCGCCAGATCAGGGGCAGGGCAATGCTTGCATAGCCGAGCAGCAGCAGGACCTTGACCATGCCGCCACCGTCGGCGCCCATCTGGCTCATCAGGCTGGCGATGTCGAACATCGATTTGCCCATGCTGGCGCCCATCATCGACATCGAAACAGCGTTGAACGCCAGGGTGCCGAGCAGGAACAAAACCCAGGCGCCCAGCATTAGTTTGCCGTAGCGTTCGAGGATCGTGTTGAGCGTGAAGGCGTTGCCGGGCGGCGTATCGTTCGTCGCCGTGCGGGTCGCCGCGTCGGCGGCCGGCGCAGCGCCCGCGGCGGCAGTGGCTCCGCCGGAAGCCGGGATCGATGCGCGCAGTTTGTTCCACGACGCGCCGACCTTGCCACCAAATTCCGCGGCCTTCTCCTTGAGCAGCACGTCGTCGCCGACCGCGCTGATCGCGCTGATCGTGTTCCCGTCGAATGTGATTTCGACGGTCTTGTTGACCGTCGGCGCGCTGTCGCCGCGCCAGACGGCGAGCACGAACGGGTACTGCTTGCCGTCCGCCACGATCGTGCCGCTGCCGTCGGCGCCGTTGTACTGGATGATCTTGCCTCGCATGGTCGTGTCTCCTGTCGGTAACGGATGTGGAACGGGCGATCAACGCTGCGGCGGGTGCACCTGCACGCTCGCCGGCTTCTGGTACGGGAAACCCAAGTCGGCCAGCACCGCCCATTGCTTCACCGCGCCCGGCACCGCGGCATAAGGCGGGGACGTGAGCGCGGTGGGATCCTGGTCGAGCCAGATGTCGGTACGGCCACGGCTGTGGATAGCGAAGGTGACCGCACCCGAATAAAGGTTGACGTCCACGATCGCGTTTTCCTCGCCGCCCTTGTGCTGCGCATTGCCGGCCACCACGAGGTGGCAGCCCACGAGGTCGATCTGACCGGCGACGTCGAGATTGCGTTCGAAGTGTTGGCGCACCGGCACGGGCAGGCTTTTCAGGCGTGCGGCCACTGCGGGCGCGGCCAGCAGGTTCTTGTCGTTCAGGTAGTTGCCGGCGTAAGCCTGCATCGGCGACACGCCACCGTCTTTTGTGGTGCACGCGGCAGTTGCTGCGGTCGGCAATGTCGCCAGCGCCAGCAGTGCGATGAGCGCGCAGTGGATGCGGCAATGTCGGTGCGGATGCTGGATACATTGCATGTCGGTGGCTCCGGTGTCAGTAGCCCGAATAGAGCGGCTGGTCCGGGTGAACAGGTCCCTTGAGATCGTTCGCCGTCGCGCGCCGGATCGCGTTGGTCTGGGCGGGGGTTGGCTTGACCGCGTCCTTGTCGAAATAGATCCGGCGCGGACCCGCGGGCGACGCTGCGTTCGCGTGCAGCGCCGTCGTGCCGGCGGTTGCTGTCGCACCACCGCCGCACTTCGCGTAGGGCGAGCCGCGGACCAGCGCCGCCTGCAGTGGCGACATCGACTGGCCGGGACCGAGATTCGACTCGAACGCGAGCGTGCCCCGCTTCTCGTCGGGATTGACCGTCATCAGCACACGTCCGAAGTCGTCGTCGCTGACCGGGAACGGGAAGAACCAGCGGCTGATGCCCTGGTAGTCGGGTCCCCCGTAGCTGACGGCAAATTCGATGTTGCCGCTGTGGACGTCACGGCCGGCGACGCGGAAGGTGAAGCCCGAATCGTCCATGCTGATCCGCGGCTCGCGAGTGCAGTCTCCCCGTGGCGCGTAGGTTCCGTAAATGTCCTCGAGGCCTTGGCCCTTCAGGTTCTCGATCGTCAACGCCTGCGCGCTGCCACTTGCGAGGCCCGCGGCGAGCGCCAGCAGTGCAACGTGCAGCCATGCGTGGTGGTGGCGTGCGGTCATGTCGCGATCCTCCCGTGAAAAAACGCGTTCAATTCCACGGCCAGCCCGTCATCAGCGCGCACGACGCCGGCAGGCCGATCAGCGCCAGCAGCAGTGCGGCAATCACGTAGCGGGCGATACCCGGACGCAAACCCACGTAGTAGCGGATGAACTCGGCTTCGGGCAGGCGTGCTTCGGCGGTGTCCGGTTGCTCGCGCCGGATCCGCGCATGTTCGGCGAGCGCCTTGCGCGCGCCCACGCCGCGGTGATGCCACGCCCAGGCCCGCCAACTCTCCGTGATCAGGAACAAAACGGCGGCCACGCACAACAGCATCAGCCATGCACCGATCATGTCCGGTCATCCCTCGGGTCATCGCGAAAAGGTCTCCGGTTGCGGCAGGGGCCAATGGATGGCCGTGGTGCGATTGGGCGCCCGCGTACCGGAAAAGTCGTCACGGCCGTCTAACGGATCGCTAACGGCGGCCCTTTGACACTGCGGGAGCCACGTGCGACGGGTGCGTGGTTGGTGCACAATCGCCAGACCGCGCAAAAACGGGGTAGGGGAAGGTGGACAGCACGGACCATCCCGATCGGCCGCTGTACCGCTACCGTTTCGATGGCGCCGAATTCGACGAGGCGCGCGCGACCCTGCGCGTGGCCGGCGAGCGCGTGGATCTGGAGCAGCGCCCGCTGCAGGTGCTGGCGCTGTTGCTTCAGCGCGTGGACGAAGTGGTGCCGCGCGCCGAGTTGTTCGATACGGTGTGGGAAGGCCGTCCCACCGTGGACAATGTGCTGGCCAACGCGGTGGCCAAGCTGCGCAAGGCGCTGGGAGCGGCCGCCGCGCGCATCGTCAACGTGCCGCGCGTCGGCTACCGGCTGCGCGGGCCGATCGAGCGCATGGTGGCCGGACGCCGCGCCGGCGGTGGTTTCGAGCTGGCTGCAGGGCAAGCCGTGCCGGGCCGGGAACACTTCCGTCTCGAAGCCTGTCTGGACCCGTCCGGCGATGCTGCGGTGTGGCTGGCGCGCCACGAAAAGACCGGCGAGCCGCGCGTGTACAAGTTCGCGGCGGACGGCGAACGGTTGGCCGCGCTCAAACGCGAAGTCACGATCTACCGCGTGCTCAAGGGGTGCCTGGGTGAGCGCGACGACCGGGTGCGCCTGTTCGACTGGAATTTCGATGCGCCTCCGTTTTTCCTGGAATGCGAATACGCGGGACAGGATCTCGCGCGCTGGGCGCAGGAGAATCCGACCTTCGCCGCCGCTTCACGGGAACGTCGTATCGCATGGTTCATCGAGATCGCCGAGGCGGTCTCCGCCGCGCATGGCGCCGGCGTGCTGCACAAGGATCTGAAACCCGCCAACGTGCTGGTGGCGCCGCGTGGCAACGGCTGGCGCTGGCGGGTCACGGATTTTGGCAGCGGGCGGTTGCTCGAGCCCGACAAGCTGGATTCGTTGGGTATCACGCGGCTGGGCATGACGGTCACGGGCGCGTTGTCGGAGCAGTCCGGCGTGACGCTGCTGTATCTCGCGCCCGAGGTGCTGGCGGGGCAGGCGCCATCGGTGCGCAGCGACGTGTATGCCCTGGGCATGATGCTGTTCCAGATGGTGGTCGGCGATCTGCACCGCACGCTCGCGCCCGGCTGGGAGCAAGCCTTCGAAAGCGAGGACATCGACGACCAGTTGCTGTGCGAGGACATCGCCGCGGCGACCAGCGGCGACCCGGAACGCCGCCTCGCGAGTGTGGACGCGCTGATCCAGCGCCTGCGCAGCCGCGAAGCGCGGGCGATCGAACGCAAGCGCCTGCGCGATTCCGATGCGCGCGCACTGGCCGCCGAACGCCTGCTGGAACGCAGCCGCGCGCGGCGTCCCTGGCTGATCGCGGCGATCGTCCTGTTGGGGGCGGGCCTGGGCGTGAGCCTGTGGCAGCTCAAACAGATCCGGACCGCGCGCACCGAAGCGCAGCAGCAGGCCGCGCTCGCCGCCGCCACCAACCGGTTTCTCAACGATGATCTGCTGGGCGCCGGGGTCGGCGGCAATTCGCCGGCGTGGTACGAGCGCAATCCGACCCTGCGCGAAATCCTGGACACCGCCGCGCAACACCTCGACGACGGCCGCTTCGCCGGCGAGCCGCTGGTCCTGGCCGATCTCCATCAGACACTGGGCCGCGCGTACCGCAGCACCGGCGCGTTTTCCAAGGCGGGAGTGCAACTGCAAGCCGCAGCGGATTGGTTGCAGCGCACTCTGGGCACGAGCGATCAGCGTACCGTGCTGGCGCAGTACGAACTTGCGCCGATACTGGCGCACCTGTCGAAGTTCGACGATGCCCATGCGCTGCTCGATCGCGCCGACGCATCGGCGGCCGCCCGCCGCAATGCGGTTTCGGAAATCGCCTTGCGCGCGAACCTTGCACGCGGTGACGTGCTGTACCAGCAGATGAACGTCGAGCCGGCGCTGGCTGCCTACACGGTCGCCGAGCGGTTGCAACGACAGTTGCATCCTGACGACGTGATGCTGTCCATGCACCTGCTGCTGGCGATCGCCGGTTGCGATTTGCGGATGGGCAAGCCGAAAGAGGCCGAATCGGTCGCGCGGAAAATCCTTTCGGGCGCGCCCTATACGCAGGAGCGCATTGGGCTGGCGGCGATCGCCACCGCACATTCGCGCCTCGGCGACGCGTTGCGCGGGCAGGGCAAGTACGCGGAGGCGATTCCGGTCACGCAACAATCGCTGCAGGAATACGAAACCTCGCAGGGGCAGGACAGCCAGGGCGCGATCAGCGCGTTGAGCACGTTGAGTTATCTGTATTCCTTGACGGGCGACGATGCCAAGGCGCTGACCTTGCAACGCGACGTCTATCAACGCGCGGTCAAGCGCTGGGGCCCGGACAGCCAGTACGCTCTGGTCGAGTTGTTGAATCTCGGATCCAACGAATACAACTTGGGCGACCTGAAGGCCGCATTGCCGCACTTGCAGCAAGCGGAAGCCGGACTCGCGAAGGTGAGCGGCGAGAAAAGTCCGGTGACCCAGGCCGCGCGTGTCGCACTCGCCAATGCCCTGGCCGACCTCGGACGCAACGAGCAGGCACTGGCGATGATCGCCGAGGTGGATCCGGTGGCCTATCAGGCGACCACCTCCGACCCGGATCGTGCCGTTGTCTTGAAGGCAATGCAGGCGCGCATCGAATTGCGTCTGCACAAGCCGGGGGCGGACGCACGACTTCGCGATGCCATCGCCGCCATGCAGGCGGCCGGCGTGGCGGAGGAGGAAATCGCAATGTTCCGCAAGGAACTTCCCGCGACGCCGATGCCGGCGGACCCGAAAGTGTCGTCAGCCAAGCCCTGATGCCAGCCGACAATTTGGAATCCATGTAGAACGCGTTGACGGCCGGGTTCATTCGCTGCGCTTCAGGGGCACATTGTGGAGTGGCGTAGCAAGCAGCCAGAACAGCGGCGCTTGCCGAAATGTCGGCAAAGTAGGAGTATCGCGCCAGGGTCGCTGACGCCACCGGGGAAACCCGCAAGATCAGTCGGGCAATTCAGGCGGCACTGGCGTCGCAAACCAATGATTCTTGTAGCGCCTGCCGCCAAAATGTGGGGCCGACGATCGGGGCAGGCGGCGTGGTTGTACCCCGTCTTCAAACCAGCTTGTAGTTGGGCGGCAGCCGCTTTTGGAGACCTGTCAGCCGACGTGGAGCAGATCCAGGACAGGCCAGCTTTTGGATCATTCCGCATCGTCAGGCAGAACGATCCCGGGCTCTGGTCTCCACTATTCATTCCGGCGTGAGCGCTACGCGAGATGCGCACTTGAGAACTCTCGGCGACGATGCTGATGGGTAAAGCCAGATGACGGCGCGAACGCTTCGGAACCCGAGGACAGGCGAGACCATCACGTTCACCAGAACGTCCGCCGAAACCGGCGGGGAGCTTTTCGAAATGAGCTACCGGATGGCGCCGCATGCCGCAATCGCGGATGAGCACGCCCATCCGCATCAGGAAATGATCATCAACGTGTTGTCGGGAACCCTGACCTGCAGCATCGATGGCGTGGAACACAAGATTCCTGCCGGGGAGCGGGTGGTCATACCCGCCGGCGCGCTCCACTTTCAGAGGAACGATTCGGAGGAAGCCGTGCACGCGGTCGAAGAGTATCGTCCGGCGCTCCAGATGCAGGAGTTCTTCGAGGTCCTGATCGGATGGGCGAATGACGGCAAGACCAATGAAACCGGCTTGCCGAGTCCATTGCGGTCGGCCGTCATGCACAGGTACTTCCGGGCGAGCATTCGTTCGCGCTCGCGACGGCGAAACGTTGCGGCGCTGCTGCTGGCGCCTTTGGGGCGGGTGCTTGGGTACCAGCGGGAAATCGAGCAATATCTGCGCCGGGCAGCACTCGGGCAATGATCGCTCGTCGAACACTGCGTCTGATCGAAGTAATCGGGTTCAGTCGCGCGTCGAGCATGGTGCACGGTACAAGTGCTCGCGGAACAAGGCTGCCGATGGGGCCGCCAACAGCGCGGCATGGCGGAATTCGATGATCGCATGGCCGGTACTGTCGAATCGAATCGTGGCGTGGGCGGCAGTGCTCGCGTTCTCCTTGCCGATGGCGGGGTCCGCGCATGACCTGCCCCTGGGCGATGGCCACGTGACCGATCACCCGGAGGTGGGCAACGTCTTTGCGTGTCGCGCGACGTTCCGCCGGAATGCCGCACGTCACGACGGCCCCTGGTTCCACGGCGACACGTGGAATCCCGCCGAGAAGCCGCATGTCGCGGGCCGGGTCCTTTGGCCGACTGCCGCCTACACCCTGACGCCTCGTGCGGATCAACTCCTCTTCGAGGGCAACGGGCTGCCCGTCGGGCAGCCGACCGGTAGCTTCCCGATCACCCCTGACGATCCGGCGTATCGATACGACACCAACCCGAACCGGATCGCCGCGCAGCAGCTCGATTTCGAGATTCCCGCCACGCCGCGCTTCGCGGACGAACCGCATTGCCTGCCCATGGGCATGATCGGCTTTGCCGTCACGGGCGTGGCTTTTTACAGCGCGCTGGATGCGGCCGGACGAGACGCTGCCGCACACGAGATCCAGGATCTGTGCGACGGGCATCCCCAGTCGAACTCGCAATACCACTACCACAACGGTTCGCCGTGCATACCCGGGGTGAACAGCAACAAGCTCGTGGGCTGGGCGCTGGACGGGTTTCCCATCATGGGGGAGAAGGACGCGGACGGCCGTTGGATCACCAATGCCGATCTGGATGCCTGCCACGGGCGCGCCGAACACGTGACGGTCGACGGGCGAACCTACCGGTACGCCTACCGCCTTACGCGGGAGTATCCCTACACCCTCGGCTGCTTCAAGGGACAGCTGGTCCAGGACGTACTGCAGGACGTGCGCGAGGAACTCTTGCCCAGCAGGGGAAGAGGCCGAGGAGCCCACGCCGGGATGCGTGTTCCTGGCGGAGCACCTCACCACCGCCCAGCCGGTTGAAGCGGGCCTTCAGACTGGGTCCGGCTGCCGTCATTCCGGCAAGCGGTCGAGCATTTCGCCGAGTTTTGGATCGTCGGGCAGGCGGATCAGGAACTCGTCTTGCAGCACCGCACTGATTTCGGCGGTGGTGGCGAGGGTTCGCTTTGTAGTGGCGCCGCCGGCGGTGTGCTCGGCGAACTGGCGGTTGCGGAGTGTGAGCCTGCGGCCGGCCGGCGCGCGGGCGGCGCTGACGCCCGTGACGAAGTGCGAATCGGGGTTGGTGGACGTCCAGTAGTTGCTGACGCGGTAATCGGCCGGGAATTGCGGCTGCAGGTCGAACCGGTACAGTGTCATCCACGTGCCATCGATTTGCGCTTGCATGCGCCAGTCGCTGTCGTCGCGGCGGATCAATCGGAAGGGTTCGTGCGGCGTGGATTGTTCGATTCCCGACACCAGTTCCAGCGGGCCTGTGGGGGTCTGTCCGCCGAAACCGACGTCCGCCAGCCAGGTTTGGTCTTTCAGATCGACGCGCAGCAGCATGTGGGTGCGCGCGGTGGTCGCGTCTTCGGGTTGTCCCCACAACACGCGCGCGGCCAGATCGGTGACCTTGAAGCCGATCGCGCGCAGGGCGTCGCTCAGCAAGCGGTTCTGTTCGAAGCAATAGCCGCCTCGGCCGCTTTGTACCAGTTTGCGTTGCACCGACCCGGGATCCAGCGCGACCGGGACGCCCAGGAATGGGTCGATGTTCTCGAACGGAATCGTGGCGACATGCGCGGTGATGATGGTGCGCAGGGTTTGCAGGTCGGGCGCGACGAGGGTTCGGACGGCGATGCGTTCGAGATAGGCATCAAGGTCGATCGATTCGCCCGGCATTTCTTCTTGCATGCGTCGTTTCCATTACCGCGAAAGACACTGGATTACGCGCCGCTCCTGCGGCGCGCCCTTCGGGCCATCGGCTTCGCCGATGTTCGCTTCGGCATCCTGCCCGCGCAGTCCCGCTTTCGCGGGGATGACGAGCAAAAAACAGGCCCGTCGCCTCGGGTTGCGCAGGCCCATGACAGCGGGACGGCGGATCGTTCCGCGGACGCCGCTCAGTGCTCTGCGTTGCCGAGTTTGCGTTCAAGGAAATCCACGGTCGCGGTGTCGGCTTTCATCCATGAGGCATGGCGCAGGAAGCCGTGGATTTCGTTGGGAATCACCATTTCCTCGAAGGGAACGTGGTGTACGCGCAGGCGCGGCACCACGTCTTCCATTTGCATGAAATGTACGTTGCGGTCGTCGTCGCCCTGGATCAGCAGTACCGGCGATTTCCATGTGGCGATGGATGCGTCGGGCGAGGATTCCCACGCGACTTTCAGTGCCTGCTTCAAGTCGCCTTGTTCATAACGCGCGTTCGGATTCTGGTCGTACCACCAGCCGATTGCGCGCGACCAGTCGTGCAGGCCGTGCATGTCCACGCCGGCCTTGAAGATGTCGGAGTTGCGCGCCAGCGCCAACGCGGTGAGATAACCGCCGTAGGAACCGCCCCAGATGCCGATACGCGATCCGTCCACGCCCGGCACGCGTTGCAGGTATTTCGCACCCGCGACCACGTCCTGATATTCGGATGCGCCCGTCGGGCCCCAGTCCGGGGGGTTGTGGAACGCGTGGCCGTGGCCGATGCCGAGCCGGTAGTTGACCGACAGCACTGTGAACCCATGCGTGGCGAGGTACTGGTTCACCGCGTAGCTGTTGCTGTAGTAATCCATGTAATGCCAACCGAGCAGCATCTGCCGCGGCGGTCCGCCGTGCACGAAGATCATGCCGGGCTGGCGGGCGCCGGCATCCTTGCTGCGGAACAGCTGCCCGTGGATCAGAGTGCCGTCGGCTGCGGTGAAGGTGACGGCTTGCGGGATCACCAACTGCGCGGTCGGGAAATTCGTCGGTACCAATCCGGGTTGCAGCATCCGCTGGCCGCCGCCGTTGCTGTTCATCACGGCAACCAGCGGCGGTCGTTGCGCGCCGGCGTCGATGTAGGCGATCGTGTTTGCGCCTGCGATTGTCGGTGACCACTGCAGGTTCGTTCCCGAAGTCAGCGCAACCGGCTGCGCGCGGGTCACCGGGACTTCGAACAAGTGGCGGCGGTCGATGTCGTCCCTGGTCGTGCCGGTATTGGCGCTGTAGATCAACGAGCGTCCGTCGCGCGACAACACCACGTCCTCGACCATGAACTTGCCGGGTGTCAGCAGCAGGGGCGTGCCGCCGCTCGCGGCGATCGAATACAGGTGCGGCCAGCCGTCCAGATCCGCGAGGAACACGAGCCGCGCACCGCCGTCGGCCCAGTGCAGGTTGGCGCCGCCCGCGGTTTCGGGGTAGGAACCCACCAGCGTGTTCGGGCTTTGCCATGCCACTCGTGCCTGGCTGCTGCTCGGGTCGGCGACCATGATCGACCACGGTTCCGGCATCTGTTTCAGGATGGGACGGGGCGGCCCGCCGTTGCCGTGGCGGCGGGTAAACGCAATGTGCGCGCCATCGGGCGACCAGCGTGGCGACTCGTCGATGCCGGTCGATGGCGCCATGTAGGCAAGCGGTGTGTCGTCGTCGGTGTAGATACCGATGAAGGCGTGGTCGTCGCGATCGGAGACGAACGCGAGTTTCTTGCCATCGGGCGACCATTGCAGGTCACCATCCTTGCCGCGATCGAAGAACAATCGTTTGGCCTTGTCCTTGCTGTTCGCCGCAAGGGGTATTGTCCAGACCTGATGGTCCTTGACGTAAGCCAACTGCCCGGTCGATGAGATTGCGGGCGCATCACCTTCGGTCAGCGCGCGCGATTCGCCGGATTGCAGGTCGACTGCCCACAGCGTCACCTTCGGCTCGACGGGACTGGATGACGGATCCGGTGGAAGTTTTTCCGGCCAGTTGGCGTCGTGGTCGCCGCCGCGCACGAACACCAGTTGATGGCCGTCCGGCGAAAAAGTGAGCTGGGTGATTTCCCGGCCGTCGTCCCTGATGAACCGGGTGACCTCGCGCGGCTTGAACGCCGGCGCTTGCGCAACCCACACGTTG